>CAIKZV010000667.1 GCA_903831925.1 uncultured Burkholderiales bacterium | reverse complement strand
GCATCGCGGGTCTGCCGATCAGCGCCAGCGCCTGGAAGCGCTTTTTCCTCGGTAATGCGACCGACGTCGAGCTCGACGCCACTGGTCGTTTGCTGATCGCGCCTGAGCTCAGGCAGGGCGCGGGACTCGACAAGGACATCGTGTTGCTCGGAATGGGGGCTCATTTCGAGCTCTGGGACGCCACGCTGCTGGCCGGTAAAGAACAGGAAGCGATCGCCGGTGGCATTCCCGAGGCCCTTTCGGGGATCTCGATCTAGGCGTGGCGGGCATGACGGGCGGGCATTTGCCGGTGATGCCCGAGGCCTGCATCGAGGGTTTGGCGATCCGGTCGGATGGCATCTATGTCGACGGGACGTTTGGGCGGGGTGGGCATTCGGCGCGCATTCTGGCCGGCCTCGGTCCGGCAGGAAGATTGATCGCAATCGATCGCGATCCGCAGGCAGTGGCAGTGGGAAAGGCTTGGCAGGATCCGCGCTTTCGCATTGTTCAGGCGCGGTTTTCGGAGGTGATCGCCGTCCTTGATGGCCTGGCGATCGACGGTGTGGACGGTGTGTTGCTGGATCTGGGCGTCTCATCGCCCCAGCTCGACGATCCGGCGCGGGGATTCAGTTTCAGGGCGCAGGGGCCATTGGATATGCGCATGGACCCGACGCATGGTGTGTCGGCGCGGCAATGGCTGCTGCAGGCATCCGAGCAACAGATCGCGGAGGTTCTAAAAGACTATGGGGAAGAACGGTTTGCTGTTCCGATTGCAAAGGCGATTGTTGCTCGCTGCAGGGACGCGGGCGCCGATGCGTTCCTTACCACCGGAGACCTTGCCGCTGTCGTGGCGGGCGTCGTCCGCAGCCGGCAAAAGAGGCCGGAGGTGGGCAAAGACCCGGCCACACGCACCTTTCAGGCTTTACGGATTTTCATCAATCAAGAGCTTGAGGAGCTCGCGCTCGTCCTCGATCGGGTCGTCGGGCGTCTGAAGTCAGGCGCACGGCTGGTCGTTATCGCATTTCATTCACTGGAAGACCGCATGGTCAAGCAGTTCATCGCCGGCGAGTCGGGCCGAAATGCCCGGCGCGATCCGGTCACCGGCGCAGCGATCCATGACACGCCGCCGCGGCTGCGTCCGATCGCGCGGGTGCTGCCCGACGCCGCTGAAATTGCCGCCAATCCTCGGTCGCGCTCCGCCGTCGTGCGGGTCGCCGAAAGGCTCTGAGCCGTGATCAAGGTCAACGCCGTTCTGGTCGCGCTGCTGCTGGTGTGCGCGCTGCTGCTGGTGACCTCGCAGCATCGCGCCCGCAAGGTGTTCATCGACCTCGAGCGCGCCCAGTCGCTCGCGCGCAAGCAGGAGGTCGAATGGAATCGGCTGCAACTCGAGCAGACGCAGCTGGCCAAACACTCGCTGATCGATTCGGTGGCGCGGCGTGATCTCAAGCTGCAGCCGGTCAGTCCCGATCGCACGCTCTATCTGAATCCGCCCGCCGAGGGGGTCGCCGGCTCTGCGACGGCGCCGCAACTGGCGGCTGCCCAGGCGGGGCGCTGAGATGGTCCGTCCGGTCAAGCATTCGCGCAATGCGCTGCTCACCACCAAGCTGTCGGCATGGCGGTCGCGGTTCGTGCTCGGCATGCTGGCCCTGGCCTTCATTGCGCTCGGTCTGCGGGCCTTCTGGCTGCAGGCCTGGAGCACCGACTTTCTGCAGAAGCAGGGCGCCTCCCGGTATGAGCGCGCCCTCGAGATCCCGGCCAATCGCGGCAAGATCGTCGATCGCACCGGCGCGATGCTGGCGACCAGTCTGCCGGCCAAGGCGATCTGGGCCGATGCCGAGGATGTCGATGCGCCACGCGAAAAGCTCAACCAGCTTGCAAAGCTGCTGTCGATGGACCGCCGCGAACTCGACCGCAAGCTGGCCGAAGACAAGAACTATGTCTATCTCAAGCGCCAGGTGGATGCCGATGTGGCGGCCAAGGTGGCTGCCCTGAACATTCACGGCATCAACCAGCGCAACGAGTACAAGCGACACTATCCCGAGGGCGAGACGGTCGCGCATATCGTCGGCTTCACGAATGTCGAGGATGCCGGCCAGGAAGGCTTCGAGCTGGCGCAGCAGCAGCGGCTCGCCGGCAAGCCGGGCAGCCGTCGGGTCATCAAGGACAACCTCGGCCGCTTCATCGAACAGATTGGTTCGGGACGCGAGCCACAGGACGGCGCCGACCTGACCTTGTCGATCGACTCGCGCATCCAGTTTCTGGCGTTCAATGCGCTGCGCGATGCGGTGCGCGAACACCGCGCCAAGGCCGGTGCAGTGGTGGTGGTCGATGTTCAGACAGGCGAGGTGCTCGCGCTGTCGAACTGGCCGACCTACGATCCGAACAACCGCGGGCAGCTCACCGGAGCGCAGTTGCGCAACCGGGTCATCACTGACACCTACGAGCCGGGTTCGACCATGAAGCCGTTTGCGATCGCGATGGCGCTCGAGGCGGGCAAAATCAAGCCGACCACCGTGATCGAGACCGCGCCCGGCAAGCTCACCATCGGGACAGCCACGATCGGTGATGCGCATCCGCACGGCGCGCTCACGGTTGAGCAGGTGCTCCAGAAGTCCTCGAATGTCGGGACCGTGAAGATCGCCCTGCAGCTGCCGCCTCAAAAGATGTGGGAGGGCCTCACCTCGGTGGGTTTTGGCCAGGCGCCGCAGATCGGCTTTCCCGGCACCGTGTCGGGCCGGGTGCGGCCCTACAAGAACTGGAAGCCGATCGAACAGGCGACCATGTCCTATGGTCATGGCATTTCGGTGTCGCTGATCCAGATGGCTCGCGCTTACACCGTTTTCGCACGCGACGGCGAAGTGATTCCGCTCACCATGACCCGCACCGACGGCCCCGCGACCGGTGTGCAGGTCTTCAAGCCCGAGACCGCTCAGGCGGTGCGCAAGATGCTCGAGATGGCTGCCGGGCCTCAGGGCACGGCGCCGCTGGCCCAGATTTCAGGCTATCGGGTGGGCGGCAAGACCGGCACCGCCTACAAGCAGGAAAACGGCGGCTACCAGACCAACAAATACATTGCGTCATTCGTCGGTTTCGCGCCGGTCTCCAGGCCCCGCGTCGTCGTGGCAGTGATGATCGACGAACCGTCGGCCGGCAAGCACTACGGCGGTGAGGTCGCCGCACCGATCTTTGCGCGCATCACCGGCGAGACACTGCGGGCGCTGAGGGTCGCGCCCGATGCGCCCTTTGCCACGCTGATCCAGCCGGTCGAACCGGTGCGGGAGAGCTTGTGAGCGAGGCCCTCGCAATCTCGCAGGACGAGGCTCGCGAGGTCGCCGGCTGGCTGCATGCGGTGCTGCCCAGGGGTGCGGCACTGGTGGCCGACAGTCGTGCGGTGACGCCGGGCGATGCCTTCTTTGCCTATCCCGGGGAGCAGGCCGACGGCCGACGCTTCATCGATCAGGCGATCGCGCGTGGCGCAGCCGCGATCGTCGCTGAGCCGGGCGCTGCCTTCGGCGGCGGAGTGCCGCGGCGCGATGTCGCCGGTCTGAAGCGGGCCTGCGGGCCGATCGCCGATGTCTATCACGGCCATCCCACTGCCGGCCTCGACGTGATTGCGGTCACCGGAACCAATGGCAAGACCAGTTGCAGTCAATGGATCGCGCAGGGCCTGCAGGGTCTGGGCCGCCCGTGCTCGGTGATCGGCACGCTGGGCGCAGGCCGCGCCGCGACGCTCGAGCACACCGGACTCACCACGCCCGATGCGCTCGGGATGCAGGCGCTCTTTGCGCGCTTTGCCAGGTGTGGCGACAAGGCGGTCGCGATCGAGGCGTCCTCGATCGGGCTGCATCAGCACCGGCTCGACGGCACGCGGATCGCGGTCGCGGTGTATACCAACCTTACCCGCGATCATCTCGACTACCACGGCAGCATGCAGGCCTATGCCGATGCCAAGGCGATGCTCTTCGGATGGCCGGGTCTGCGCGCAGCCATCGTCAATCTTGACGATCCCTGGCACAAGGCGATGCTCGCCGCGCTGGCGCCCGGTGTGATGCGGATCGGCTATCGGATCGGGTCGGCGACCGATGACCCGGCGAGCGACGGTTCGAGCGGGGGCCTGAGTGACGCCGTGAGTGACGCCGTGAGTGACGCCGCAAGCAGCAAGGTCGATCGCATGCTGATCGCCCGCGCGATCGAGCCCGATCTTGCTGGCATGCGCATCGAACTCGACGGCCACTGGGGCTGCCGCTCGATCGTCACGCCGCTGCTGGGGCGCTTCAACGTTGCCAATCTGCTGGCGGTCATCGCGACCTGGCTGGCGCTGGAGGTGCCTTTCGAGGCGGCGATCGCCCAGGCGCTCGTCTTGCAGCCGGTGCCGGGAAGACTGCAGCCGGTGACCCGCACGGACGCCCGCTTGCCGCTCGCGGTGGTCGACTATGCCCATACGCCCGATGCCCTGGCCAATGCGCTGGCCGCACTGCGCCCGCTCGCGCAGCGGCGCGGCGGCCTGCTCTGGTGCGTGTTTGGTGCCGGCGGTGACCGTGATCCCGGCAAGCGCCCGCTGATGGCTGCGGTGGTCGAGGGGCTGGCCGATCGCGTGGTGCTGACCAGCGACAATCCGCGCAGCGAATCGCCCGAGTCGATTCTCGATGCTGTGCAGGCCGGCTTGAATCGGGCGCCCGCACTGCGCGACGGCGATCGCGCCGCGGCCATTCGCCGCGTCATCGCCCTTGCCGATGCCAGCGACGTGGTGCTGATCGCCGGCAAAGGGCATGAGTCCTATCAGGAGATCGCCGGCGTGCGCCATCCCTTCGACGATGTCGAACAGGCTGCGCTGGCGCTCTTGCGTCGATCCAATATCGGGGGCGCACGCGGTGTTTGACCTGCACGAGGCCCTCGACTGGCTGGGCGACGCCCGCCTCATTGCGCCCAATCCGGGTCTGACCCTCACCGGCGTGTCGACCGACACCCGCACCGTGCGTCAGGGCGAACTCTTCGTGGCGCTGCGCGGCGATCGTTTCGATGCCCACGATTTTGTCGATCAGGCAATTGATGCCGGCGCTGCCGCCCTGCTGCTCGAGCGCTGGACCGAGGGCTGTCGCGCCCCCGCGATCATGGTCGAGGACAGCATGCGGGCGCTGGGCGAGATCGCACTCGGCTGGCGTCGCCGCTTTCAACTGCCGGTCATTGCGGTGACCGGCAGCAACGGCAAGACCACGGTCAAGGAAATGATCGCCTCGATCCTTGCGCAAGCCTTCGGCGAATCGCATCGCCTGGCGACCCGCGGCAATCTCAACAACGAGATCGGCGTGCCGCTCACCCTGCTGCGTCTGGACCACTCGCATCGGGCGGCGGTCATCGAACTCGGCATGAATCGCCCCGGCGAGATCGCCTGGCTGGCCCTGCTTGCGCAGCCGTCGGTGGCGCTGGTCAACAATGCCCAGCGGGAGCATCAGGAGTTCATGGGGACGGTCGAGGCGACCGCCCGTGAGAACGGTGCGGTCATCGCCGCCCTGGGTGCCGACGGCGTGGCGGTCTTTCCGGCCGACGACGAACACACCGCGCTGTGGCGCGGGCTTGCCGGCAAGCGCCGGTGCATCGAATTCGGTCTGCTGCCGCAGGCGCCCGTGCATGCTGCGGCCACTGCGATGCCTGATGATTTCGAGATGGTCCTCAGCGGTCGGTCGGTGAGGGTCAGGCTGGCGATCGACGGTCGGCACAATGTGCGCAACGCGCTGGCCGCGGCCGCCTGCTGCCACGCGATTGGCCTGTCAGATGACCAGATTGCCCGCGGCCTGGCCGCGTTTCGACCTGCGCCCGGGCGACTGCGCCGGATGACCGCAATCGGCGGCGCGACCCTGATCGACGACAGCTACAACGCCAATCCCGATTCGGTTCGCGCTGCGATCGACGTCCTGGCAACGCTCGGGGGCGTGCGCGTGCTGGTGCTTGGCGACATGGGCGAAGTCGGTGACCAGGGGCCGCAGTTTCATGCCGAGGTGGGTGACTACGCCCGCGAGCGTGGCCTCGAGCATCTGCTCGCTCTGGGCTCGGCCTGCGCGGGCACGGTGGCTGCCTTCGGTGAGGCAGGCGAGCATTTCGATTCGATCGAGTCGCTGTGCGCCCGCGCGGTCGCGCTGGCCTCATCGGGCACCACGGTCCTGGTGAAGGGGTCGCGGTCGATGCGCATGGAGCGGGTCGTCCAGGCCCTCACCGGCACCACGGCCACGCCGGCAGGACACCACTGATGCTGCTCGAACTCGCCCAATGGCTGTCCCGCGACCAGCGATTTTTCGCGGTCTTCAACTACATCACCCTGCGCGCGGTGCTGGCGACCCTGACCGCCCTGGCGATCGGTCTCCTCGCCGGACCCTGGCTGATCCGCAAACTCGCGCAGATGAAGATTGGTCAGGCGGTTCGCACCGACGGGCCGCAAACCCACCTGGCCAAGTCGGGCACGCCGACCATGGGCGGTGCGCTGATTCTGGTCGGCGTCGGCTTTTCCACCCTGCTGTGGGCGGATCTGAGCAATCGCTTCATCTGGGCGGTGCTGCTGGTGACGCTCGGTTTTGGCGCGGTCGGCTGGGTGGATGATTACCGCAAGGTGGTGCATCGCAATCCGAAGGGACTGTCGGCCGGCGCCAAGTATTTCTGGCAGTCGCTGATCGGGCTGGTGGCCGCGGTCTATCTCGCCTTTGCCGTGCCGGCCGCATCCAACGCCGATGTGCTGGCCTTTGCGCTGCAGTGGTTTCGCTCGGGATTCGACAT
>CAIKZV010000666.1 GCA_903831925.1 uncultured Burkholderiales bacterium | reverse complement strand
TATGCTTCGCAAGCTGCCGCTGCTGATCGGCTGCTGATCGCACTGACTTTTCCGGACTCCAGAAGCCGTCACGAACCCGCGAAGCACATGTCTGACGAGACCGCCTGGCCGCGAATCTCGCTGAAAGATCAGGTAAAGATCAGCGCCAGCAAAGCCGGCTCATCCAGCAACGAGTTGGAAAAGAAAATCCCGACTTGATAAAGCCACGGTGTCAGCGACATCACGGCAGCATCTGAATCCGGAACCTGCCCGGTCACCGCATCATTCCCGTAGGGTGCAGTCGCGCTTGCGGTCATCGGCGGATCAACGCGGGTCAAGGCGTCGACCACTGATCCATCGTCCTCAGTCGGTGTCACGGTGTGCATGCTGTGCTCTGATGATTGATCGCCGGCAACAAGCCGGTCTGCATTGCAGGGTGTGACATTCTCGCAAGCTCGTCAAAGCCGTCCGTCACATCGCAAGAAGAAAAGGCGTTCAGGGCATCAACTGCCCGTCGACCACCTGGATGATCTTGTCGCAGCGGGCAGCAAGCGTCGGGTTGTGCGTGACGAAAAGCACGGTGGTCGAATGCTCCACATTGAACTTGCGAAGCAGCGAAAAGACATCATCCGCGCTGCGCGTATCGAGATTGCCGGTCGGCTCGTCGGCCAGCAGCAGCGCCGGGTTCATCGCCAGTGCGCGTGCAATCGCCACCCGCTGCTGCTGCCCACCGCTCAGGTTGGCCGCGCCATTGTGCTGGCGATCACGCAGACCGACGCTGTCGATCAGCATGGCAGCGCGCTCGCGCATCGCGTCGTTGGCAAAGCCGGCTGCACCCAGCATCGGCATCATCACGTTCTCCAGCGCGCTGAAAGCCTTGATCAGGTGGTGATACTGAAAGACGAAACCGATCGAATGGCCGCGCAATCGCGTGAGTGAACGGTCGTCGAGCTTGCCGGTCTGTTCGCCGCACACCGTCACGCTTCCGCTGCTTGGCCGATCGAGCAGGCCGATGATGTTGAGCAAGGTGCTCTTGCCCGAGCCCGAGGGGCCCATCACCGCACAGAACTCGCCCTGCATCAGGTCGAGGTCGATGCCGTGCAGCACCTCGGTTTCGATCGGCGTGCCGGCGTTGTACGCCTTGCGCACGCCGCGCAGGGACACGACGGTCGCACGGGCAGGCGCTGCGGCCGGCTCGATGCGCGGATCTTGCGGATCAGCCACGGATGGCCACCACCGGATCGAGACG
The DNA here is from genome assembly GCA_903831925.1 of uncultured Burkholderiales bacterium. Classification (GTDB taxonomy): domain Bacteria; phylum Pseudomonadota; class Gammaproteobacteria; order Burkholderiales; family Burkholderiaceae_E; genus UBA4615. The sequence goes on along the minus strand of CAIKZV010000666.1, from coordinate 10,182 downwards.
GGCGGCCCGCAAGGCAGGCGCCACCGCCGCAAGCAGCCCTGTCAGGGTGGCCACCACCAGCGCGAGCACGAAGAGGGTCGGATCGAGGACCAGCGGAAACATCACCGTGCCATCAGCATTGCGCGCATAGCGCTGCCACAAGGCCAGCGCACCCGCACCCACCAGCGATCCGGCCGTCGCACCACCCAGAGCGAGCAGGCCGCCCTGCAGCAGAAACACCCTCAGGATCTGACCCTGCGAGATCCCCATCGCCCGCAGAATGCCGATCTCACGCGACTTCTGCACCACCACCACCACCAGCACGCTAGCAATGCCGAACGCGACCGAGAGCGCGACGAAAAAGCGGATCGCGCGGTTGGCAGTGGTCTGGGCGCTGATTGCAGCGAAAAACTGCGCGCTCGTGCGAATCCAGCTGTCGGCCACGACACCGGTGGTCGCCGTGATTCGCTGTGCCACGCGTTCGGCCGAATAAACATCGTGCACCGTGACATCGAGGCTGGTGACCCCACCGGGCAGACCGAGCAGGCCCTGGGCGGTATGCAAGGCCATGAATACGCTGCGTGAATTCACACCCTTATTGCCGAGATCGAAAATGCCGCTGATCGTCAGCGGATCCGAGACGACCGTGGCAGTGCTGATGCGCAACTTGTCACCGGCATCCAGACCCAGATCGGCAGCCAGCTCGATGCCGATAAGGATGTCGGTGCCGGTCAGGCGTGTGCTGCCGCGCACGATCTTGTCGCGCAGATCGACGATCCGAAAATATTGCTCAGGCTCGATGCCATTGAGCGAGACCGACCGGCTCACATTGCCGCGCAGCACCAGCGCCGAGCCGCCCGCCATCGGCGAGACGACCAGCACTTCGGGCATCCCGCGGATCTGCGCGGCAATCGCCTGCCACTGGTCGATCGACTTCAGGCGTTGCAAGGGCGGCTGCACGATGGCACCCTCGATGACGCTCGCCACGCCCGCGCGCGACGCATCGTCGGGCACACCCCGCAGGGGTCGGGTCACCTCCTTGGGCGGCAGCAGCTGGATATGCGCCTGCGCCGAAAGCACGCGGCGAATGAAGTTGCTCTGCAGACCGGCCAGCAGCGCCGACATGAACACGATCACCGCCACGCCGATGGCCACGCCCATGATGATGAAAATTGTCTGAAGCCGGCCTTCGCGCAAAAAACGCAGCGCCACGATCCATTCGAACGGTATCCAGCGACTGAACATGGGCCGCCCTTTTTCAGCGAGAGGCCGCCGGCGCTGACGAGGCGGTCGGCGCTGCCGGTGCGTTCGAGCGCACCCGTTGCCCGGGCGACACCATGGCCGCCACCGGTACGACGCGATCCCCCTCCTGCAGCCCCTCCAGCACTTCGGCCCAGCCTGCGCTGCGCAGGCCCAGCCGTACAGGTCGATGCACTGCCCGACCCTGCTCGATGCGCAGCACCGAGCCTATTGCTGCATCAGGGCCCTGTGAGTTATCGAGCGCGCTGACCGGCACCACCAGCGCTTTTGCGCGATGCGCCACTTCGATGTCGATCGACACCGTCATGTCCTGCGCCAGCACCGCGGGCGGCGCCGGCACATCGAGCTTGACCTCGACCGCGCCGGTCTGCGCGTTCACTCCGGGGTTGATGTAGACCAGCACCGCCTCAAAGCGCTGCGTGGGATAGGCATCGGCCGAGGCCAGCGCCTTTTGACCCGTGGCCAGCAGACGCAGATTCTTTTCGTCGATCTGTGCGACCAGCTGGGTGCGCCCGGCCGGCGACAGGGTCATCAGCAGCTTGCCGGCCTGCACCACGTCGCCGGCCTCGACATATCGTCCGATCAGCGTGCCCGCGACCGGCGCACGAATGAGGGTGTAGGCCATCCGCGCGCGCGCCACATCAACGGCAGCACGCGCCTGCGCGACGGCCGCCAGCGCGAGCGCGCGGTCGCTGCCCCCGGGTCGCAGGGTTTCGCGCTGCATCTGCGCCGAGCGCCACTGCGCATCGGCCAGTTCGACGCCCTTGCGGGCCTCGTCGAGTGCCGCATCGCCGATGAAGCCTTTGGCGGCCAGGTCCTGCTGCCTGCGCAACATCGATTGCAGATTGACCAGGCTCGCCTGTGCCTGTCGCACCGATTGCTCGGCGACCGGCAGGAGCAACTCGATGAGCTGCCGCTGGCGCGCTTCGGCCTGCGCCACCGCCACCTCGGCCTGGCGCAGCAGTGCACGCTGCTCGGAAGCGTCGAGTTCGATGAGCACATCGTCCGTCCGCACCGTCTGACCCTCGACAACCGGCACTCGCAGCACAGCCCCGGTGATCTGCGCGGCGACATCCACACGATGCGGCGTCTGCACGCGACCGCTCGCCACTACCGTCTTGACAAAGTCACGTCGCATAATCGTTTCGGCATCCACCTCGGCGCCACGCCACCAGCGCCAGCCGACCACGGCGGCCACGAGCAGCACCCCGATCAGCACGGCGACCAGCTTCCAGCGCGATCGGTTCGGCAAGGTCACAGCCTCGGTCATGAGCATCCCGGATGAATCGGGCGTCGCGGCAAGTGGCAGCACGCCCTTCGACCGAGCATGCGGCAAGCCCTGCCGCATCGTTCTGACCAGGGTCAAGCGAGCGGCGATTCGAGGCCGACGCGAGCCAACGAGCGCTCTGGCGCCGACCTGCGACCGACATAGGCCATAATCTGCGGATACGCCCGATCCGATTGGATGCCGTCACCCTCGACGCACGGGCACGGAGACCACACCATGCCCAGAATCCAGGCTTCCTCGGCGCTGTCGCGACTGCGCGTCCTCGACCTCTCGCGGGTGCGCGCCGGCCCGGTCTGTGCGCGGCACTTTGCCGACTTCGGCGCCGACGTCATCAAGGTTGAAACCGCCGGCGACGAGGATCTCGGTGGCGCACGCCACGGATCCGATTTTCAGAACCTGCACCGCAACAAGCGATCGATCGCCATCGACCTGAAGTCGCTTGCCGGAAAAAATGTTTTTCTGAGTCTCGTCAAGACCGCCGATGTCGTCATCGAAAACTATCGGCCCGATGTGAAGGACCGCCTCGGCATCGATTACGCCTCGTTGAAGGCGATCAATCCGCGCATCATTCTGGCCAGCATCTCGGGCTTCGGCCAGGACGGCCCCTATCGCGACCGCCCGGGTTTTGACCAGATCGCCCAGGGCCTGTGCGGCATCATGTCGGTCACAGGCTTCGCCGGACAGGGCCCGATGCGTGCCGGTGCAGCAGTCGCCGATGTCACCGCCGGGCTGCAGGCGGCACTCGGCATCATGACCGCCATCGTCGAGCGCGAGACCACCGGCGAAGGCCAGTGGGTTCAGAGCAACCTGCTGCAGGCAGGCCTGACCCTGCTCGATTTTCAGGCGGCCCGCTACACGATGGATGGGCAGGTGCCGCCGCAGGTGGGCAACGACCATCCGACCAGCATGCCAACCTCGGCCTACCGCACGGCAGACGGCTTCATCAATGTGGCCGCAGCAGGGTCAGCCATCTGGAAGCGACTGTGCGACGCCATCAACCGCCCCGATCTCCTGACCGACCCGCGCTTCAAGAGCGCCGAGGGGCGCGCCTCCAACCGCGCAGCGCTGGCCGATGAAATCAACGCGGTGCTTGCCGGCCGCTCGAGTCTCGAATGGGTCGAATCGCTCAACGCTGCCGGCGTGCCCTGCGGCCCGATTCATTCGATGGACGAGGTCTTTGCCGATGCCCAGGTCAAACATCTCAATGCGGCGGTGGCGGTTGAACACCCGACGCTTGGCACGCTGAACATCCTCAATCAGGCGATCAAGCTGTCGCGCACGCCCGGTGCGGTCGTGACCGCGACGCCTGAGCGCGGCGAACACAGCGACGAGATCCTCGGCGAGATTGGCCTGTCGGCCGCCGAGGTCGCTGTCCTGCGTGAATCGGGGGCGATCCGCTGAGTCATTCATGCTGAGTCATTGACGCCAATTCATTCAGGTCGATTGATTCACTTTTTCTTTCCACGATTACAGATCAACCCCTCTTCATTCCAGGACTGCCATGCCCGAAATCATCAGCCGACGCGACGGCGCCGTCGCCACACTGCTCTTTTCCAACCCTGCCAAGCTCAATGCGATGAGTCGCGACATGTGGGTGCAACTCGCCGAGGGCATCGCGGCGGCCGATGCCGATCCGTCGGTGCGGGTGATCGTGCTGCGCGGCGATGGCGAACGCTCCTTCGTGTCCGGGGCCGACATTTCGCAGTTCGGCGAAATGCGCAGTCGCTCGGATACGCAAGCCGAATATGAACGGGCAGTCACCGCCGGCTACAACGCGCCGACGGTGTGCAGCAAGCCGGTGGTGGCGGCGATTCGAGGCATCTGCATCGGTGGCGGACTCGGGCTGGCAGCGGCCTGCGATGTGCGCATCTGCTCGGACGACACGGTTTTTCGCATGCCGGCCGGCCGCATGGGCCTGGGCTACAGCCCCTCGGGCGTGCGCCGCTTCGTCGCCATGGTCGGCGCCGCCAACACCGCAGACCTGTTCATGTCAGCACGCAAGTTCGGCGCAGCCGAAGCGCAGCGGATCGGGTTTGTTTCGCAGGTGCACACCACCGCAACTTTCGAAGCCGCGGTCGCCGACTATGTCGCGATGGTCGCCGACAACGCGCCACTGACCCTTGCCGCGGCGAAGGTCTCGATCATGGAGGCACTGAAAGACCCGGCCGACCGCGAGCCGCAACGCGCATTGCAAATGGTCAAAGCCTGCTTCGACAGCGAGGACTACCGTGAAGGTCGGACGGCTTTCATGGAAAAGCGGGTACCGCAGTTCAAGGGCCGGTAAGGCCATCTTCAACACACCCGGCATACAGCAATCGGCACACATCAAGTTGGGCGAAACACCATGACCGCATCGAATCATCGACGCAGCCTCCTGCAGGCCATCGCAAGCCTTGGCTTGGGAAGTAGCGCACTGAGCAACGCCCAAGCGCAATCGTCGGGCTGGCCCAACAAGCCGCTGCGCATTGTGGTGGGCTATCCGCCCGGCGGCTCGGGCGACTTCATCACGCGGGTGGCCGCCGACGAAATCGGCAAGGAACTCGGTGTCACGATCGTCGTCGAGAACCGCCCCGGGGCGGGCGGCACGATCGCCAACGAAGCAGTCTCCAAGGCGCCGCATGACGGCTATACCGTGCTGTGCGCCGGCCCGATGGCGCTGACCAGCGCGCTCTATCGCAAGCTGGGCTATGACGGCAACCGCGACTTCATTCCGGTCACGCAACTGGCCACCGGCCCGATGATCATCTGCGTCAACAACGATCTGCCGGTCAAGACGCTGCGCGAGTTGATCGCCTACGCCAAGGCCAACCCCGACAAACTCGCCAGCGCTGCCTCGGGCAATGGCTCGACCCCGCACCTTGCCTCGGCGCAATTTGAAGCCACGGCAGGCGTGCAGATGATTACCGTCCAGTTCAAGGGCGGCGGCAATGCAGCCACCTCGACGATTGCCGGTGACACGCAGGTCATGTTCGCGACGCCACCGACCGTCATGAGCTTCATCAAGGCAGGCCGGATGCGGGCGCTGTCGCTCACCACTGCTGCCAGTTCAGCGGCGATTCCTGGCATTCCCGGTGCAGCCGAAGCCGGCCTGCCGGGCTATGACTCGAGCTTTTCTTTCGGGCTGTATCTGCCGACCGGAACGCCGCCTGCCGTGGTCAAGGCGCTGCACGACGCTGCGGTGAAAGGCATGGCACGGCCGGGGGTACGCGAACGTGTCGCCAGCCAGGGCATGGATGTCGCGACCGACGCCTCACCCGAGGCTTATGCCGCAGCGCTGAAAGCAGGCGCTTCGGGTCTTGAGCGCGCCGTGCGCGATTCAGGCGCGAAACTGGAGTAAGTCACTCTGCCGCAGCGAAGCAATCAGAAGGATGCGCTCAAGGTGAGTCGCACGGTGCGCGACTCCATTGGATGAAAATGCCGATCGGCGATCCCCGCGAGCGGCTCGCCTGCCAGCCGAGAGGTGTAGTAGTAGTCGATGTCGTTGGCCTGACGATTGAACAGATTGAAAACGTCGAGGCTGAGGCGCACCGTCGGCATGAGCTTGACGCCGATTCGCATGGACGCGAGTGTTGTCGAGGCCGATTGCTGAGAGCCATCCTCGTTCAGCGGACGCGGACCGACATACCGAATCTGAAACTGGCCAAACCAGGGCCCGAAATCGGTGAGCGTGACATCGAGTGAAGCCACTTTACCGATCGACCCCGGAATGTCGGCGCCAGCAGGATCGTACTGGGTATAGCGAGCCTTCGAAATCGCGACATCGGCGTCGATCAGCAGCCACGGCTGCGCGATGTAGTGAGCGTTCCATTCGACCCCCTGCCGCCGGCTCGCCCGACTCGGCGCGGTGTCGCCGGCGTCACCCTGGAAGACCAGCTCCGAATCGACTGTCATCTGCCACAGTGCGAGCGACGACTGGAGTCCGCGAACAACCTCGGTCCGCACGCCCATCTCGGAACCTTTCGTTCGCACCCACGGGGCGACCGACACGATCGGCGTGCCTTCCCGGGGTGCAACAGTGGCCACCGTGCCGCGGGCGTCGTTGGTATGAAAGCCCCAGCCGTAATTGACGAAGTATTCGGTCTTCGACCAGGGCCCGAACACGAGCGACAGCTTCGGACTGGTCACGTTCGCCTGGGACTTGCCGCTGTTGGCGGGGATCGAACTGTTCACATTGAAGTCGAAGTGGTCGGTGCGCAGACCCGCCACGCTGCTGAACCAGTCAGTCCACTGGACGAGGTTCTCAGCGTAGAGCGAGAGGCTGGTCTGGCGCAGATCGGTTTCCTGGATGGTCGCCTGTCGCGCGGCTGCCACCGAGGCATAGAGGCCGACCGGTCTGAGCCAGTCGGTGCGAGTCTGCACACCAACGGTCATCAGACTGTCGAGCCCTGCGAAGTAAAGCGGAACCGCCCGGCTCAGTTCGGCACCCACCGTACTGCGTCGCTCCGATTGCTGAAACTGATCGCCATTGACCGGATCCTGCAGGGCATAGGTAAAGTTGGAGGTCAGATCGAATCGCGACTGAACGGCAAAGACATTGGCCTTGGTCAATCCGTCTGCGTCCTTGCGCCGTAGTGCATACGACAGGCTGTAGCGTTCGGTGCGACCGCCATCGGTGTTATCGATCGCACCGAATCGTGAGACCAGGCCGGCGTCAACAGCACGCAGCGGAATCTGATCGGTCGCATTCCAGCGCGCCGAGTAGGCCATCAGCGTCAGCGACTGGCGATTGTCGACATCACCATCGCTGTAGCGCAGCACGCCGTTGATGCGACGCAGGTCCTCAGGCGTTTCCCAGGGCCCATTACTGTGATTGGCTTCAAAGGCATAGAGCAGCTTTCCACTGCCGGCATCGGTCGATCGGGCGAGCAGCAGGCGCTGATACGCGTTCTGGCCGACGGTCACGGTTGCGATTGACGCCGGCAGCGTATCCATCAATCGGAAGCGTGCCGATCCGACCGATGAAAAGTCGCCCTCCTGGGCGTAATACGGCCCCTTGCGATAGTCGATCCGATCGATGAGTTCGGGAATCAGCCAGTTCAGGTCGCTATAGCCCTGCCCATGCGCGTGGGTGGGCATATTGACCGGCATGCCATCGACGAAGGTCGCAAAGTCGGTGCCGTGGTCGAGATTGAATCCGCGCAGAAAGTACTGATTGGCCTTGCCGCCGCCGCTGTGCTGCGTCACGACCAGACCCGGCACGAACTCAAGCACCTCGGCCGGCCGCAGCAAGGGGCTGTTCTGAATCATGGTCGAGTTGATCGTCCCGGCACTGGCTGCATCGGTCGTGCCGATGCGGGTGTCGTAATTTCCCTGGACCACGACCGCATCCAGCGTCGAGGAAGGCTCTGGGGCCTGCTGAATCACTTGGGCCTGAAGCCCCTTTGCGGCGAATGCACAGGCGATCAGCGCGACGAACCGAGTGGCCCTGATCAAAGCTACCGGGACAGGCCGGAGGAGTCGGTGAACGCGGCCAATCAGCACACAAACCCTGCCATCCACAACCGCAGCACTGATTGCGGCATCGACTGCATCGGATTCGCAAATTTTCGCTTGCCGTCCTCGCAAAAAGTACGCCGATGCAGACACCAGTTTTCCGTCGATGGGTTTCAACATTTTGCTTCGCAATCCCGACTCATATCGTAACCACTGCAGGTTTCACTACTGAGAACAGGGTGCCTGGTTGCCTCATCCAGCGTTGCCAGGACATGCACACGTTATGCATTGAGCCGTCTGAACCCACACGGCAATTAGCGTTAGACTTTGATCGCCCCATCATGAGACGGCTGGACACGGTCGCTGATCCGAGTCCGACAAACCCACAATGACAACAGCAGACACCCCCGACGCGGTCATCGCATTCTGGTTCAGAGAAATCACGCCGAAGCAGTGGTGGGCTCGGTCGGACGAGTTCGATCAGCTCATTACGACGCGCTTTGGCGCATTGCACACGGCCGCATCGCGCTGCGAGCGCTTTGAATGGCGCAATACCGCCACCGGCAGACTGGCCGAAGTCATCGTGCTCGATCAGTTCTCGCGAAACATTTTTCGTGACCGGGCCGAAGCCTTCGCCAGCGACAGTCTCGCGCTCGCACTGGCACAGACCGCCGTCGCGGTCGGTTCAGACCGCGAACTCGACGCCGAGCAGCGCGCCTTCCTCTACATGCCCTACATGCACAGCGAATCGGCAGTCATTCATGAGACTGCCCAGACGCTCTTTGAATCGCTCGGCGACAAGGACAAACTGAATTTCGAGTTGCGGCACAAGACCATCATCGATCGCTTCGGTCGCTATCCGCATCGCAATGCCCTGCTTGGGCGAGTCTCGACACCCGAAGAAATCGCCTTCCTTCAAACCCCCGGCTCGTCCTTCTGAGCGTTCTGAGCGAACCCACCATGACCCAATCCTCTGACGCGACCTCCCCGCCTGAGCGCCTGCTCGAAGGCATCGTTGTGTGCGACTTTACTCGAGTGCTCTCCGGCCCTTACTGCACACGGCTTCTGGCAGACCTTGGCGCCGACGTGATCAAGATCGAGCGACCGGGCGAAGGCGATGAAGTGCGCCATATCGCGCCGCAGATGAGCCCGACTGCCAGCGATCAGAGCGCCTACTTCGCACGAATCAATGCCGGCAAGCGAAGCATCGCGATCGACTTCACCAATCCGCAGGCACGCGAGGTGGTGCTCGACCTGGTGCGCAAGGCCGATGTCGTGGTCGAGAATTTTTCGCCGGGCGTGATGGCCAAATACCGGTTCGATGAGCCGAGCCTGCGCGCCATCAAACCCGACCTGGTCTACTGCTCGATCTCGGGATTTGGCCAGACTGGCCCGTTGCGCGGGCTGCAGGCCTATGCGCATCTGATCAACGCCTTCTCCGGCATGATGGACCTCGATCGCAGCGGTTTTCTGGCGCCCAAGGCCTCGAATCTGCAGGCGGCCGATGTGCTGGCCGGTGCCCACGCCTTCGGTGCGATCTGCGCAGCGCTGATCCGTCAGATCCGCCGCGGTCAGGGTGCCTATCTCGATGTGTCGATGCTCGAGTGCCTGATCTGCGCCGACGATGTGAATTTCCCGGCGCTGCTCAATGACACCCCGATCGAGCGCAAGCCGCGCGTGGGCATGGTGGTGCAGGAGATCGGGGGCCGCCATGTCGCCATGCAGGTCGGTGGCGCAGCCAATATGTGGGCACGGATGGTCGAGGCGATGAAGCGCCCCGACCTGATCAATGACCAGCGCTTTGCGACCACCGCTGCGCGTCGGGCCAACTGGGGTGAACTGATGACGCTGATAGCCGATTGGCTGGGCACCATGAAAAGTGCCGACGAGGCCCTCGAGACGCTGGGCGCCTCGCGTGTGCCGGCGGTGCCGATGATGATGGCCGAAGAGATCGTGGTGCATCCGCATCTGGCGCATCGCAAGGCCTTCCCGGTGCTCTCGCATCCGCAGCGACCGCAGGGTGTGCGCGTCACCGCGGCGCCGTTTCAGCTCGATGGCGAGGCCGTCGTGCCGCAGGCCACTGCGCCCTGGCGGATCGGCGAACATACCCGCGAGGTGCTCGGCAGTGTGCTGGGATATGACGAGGCGCGCATCGCGACGCTGCAGTCTGGCGGCGTGGTCAAGTCAGCCGATTAACTGTTCGACTGAAGCAGATGGTCGTT
>CAIKZV010000665.1 GCA_903831925.1 uncultured Burkholderiales bacterium | reverse complement strand
CGCTGCTCGAGGTCGAGGGCCTTCGCACCTGGTTCGAGACCGATCGTGGGCGTTTCAAAGCGGTTGACGGCATCAGCTTTACCGTGGCCCGCGGGCGCACTGTCGGGCTGGTCGGCGAATCGGGCTGCGGCAAGAGCGTGACCTCGCTGTCGCTGATGGGACTGGTGCCGTCGCCCCCCGGCAAGGTGAGCGCGGAGGCCATCCGCTTCGAGGGGCAGGATCTGCTCGGACTGTCGCCTCAGGCCCGCCGCATGATGCGCGGCAGCCGCATGTCGATGGTGTTTCAGGAGCCGATGACCTCGCTCAATCCGGTGCACACCATCGGACGCCAGATCATCGAGGCCATCCGTGCGCATCGTGACGTGTCGGCTGACGCCGCCAGGGCGCGAGCGATCGAAGTGCTCGAGCTGGTGCGTATCCCGTCGGCGGCGCAGCGACTCGACGATTTTCCGCATCACCTTTCTGGCGGGATGCGACAGCGCGTGATGATCGCGATGGCGCTTGCCTGCGAGCCAGCCCTGCTGATCGCCGATGAGCCGACCACTGCGCTCGATGTCACCATCCAGGCGCAGATTCTGGAGCTGATGCGTGATCTGCAGGCGCGTCTTGGCATGGCGATTCTGATCATCACCCATGACCTCGGCGTGATCGCAGAGCTGGCCGATGATGTGATCGTGATGTATGCCGGCAAGATCGTCGAGAGCGCACCGGTCGGGGCGCTCTTCAATGACCCGCAGCACCCCTACACCATCGGGCTGCTCGGATCGATTCCGCGCCTCGATGTCGAGCGGGCACGTCTGGCTACCATCGAAGGCAGCGTGCCAAGCCCCGCGAATCAGCCGGCCGGCTGCCGGTTCGCCCCACGCTGCCCGTTTGCGGATGCGCACTGCCATGCCAATGAACCGCCGCTGCGAACGCTCGAATCGATGCACCAGGTGGCCTGCTGGAAAGCGCCGGTCGAGCTGTCGATGACGCCGACCCAAACGACGACGATGAGCTCATCAGCACTGGGAGATCCGGCATGAGCGACGACACCCTGCTGAGCGTTCAAGGGCTGGTCAAGCACTTCCCGCTCAAACGCGGTGTGATCATGAGCAAGACCGTCGGACACGTGCGGGCGGTCGACGATGTCAGCTTCGAGATCCGTCGCGGCGAGACGCTGGCACTGGTCGGCGAATCAGGCTGCGGCAAATCGACCACCGGCCGACTCATCCTGAGGCTGATGCCACCCAGTGGTGGTGAAATCCGCTTCCAGGGTAAAGACATTGCCCGACTCGATGACGACGCGATGCGCCGGATGCGCCGGCACTTGCAGATCATCTTTCAGGATCCGTATGCCTCGCTGAACCCGCGCATGACGGTGGGCGACATCATCACCGAGCCAATGAAGGTTCATGAGATCGGCGGCGAATCCGAGCGCGCCGAGCGGGTCAGTGAACTGCTCGAGGTGGTTGGCCTTTTGCCCGAGCATGCGCGTCGTTATCCGCATCAGTTTTCAGGCGGCCAGCGACAGCGGATCGGCATCGCCCGAGCCCTGGCGGTCAACCCTGATCTGATCGTCTGCGATGAGCCGGTCTCGGCCCTCGATGTCTCGATTCAGGCTCAGGTTGTCAATCTTCTGCAGGATCTGCAGCAGCGGCTGGGTCTTTCCTACCTGTTTATTGCGCACGACCTGGCTGTGGTCAAGCACATCAGCGACCGCGTCGCCGTGATGTATCTCGGCAAGCTGGTCGAGATCGCCGACAAGGAATCCCTCTACCGCCGCCCGCTTCATCCCTATACCCAGGCGCTGCTGTCGGCGATTCCGCGACCCGACCCGGGCGCAGAGCGCCAGCGCATCGTCCTGCATGGCGATGTTCCGAGCGCCATGAAGCCCCCCACAGGATGCCGCTTTCATACCCGCTGCGCCTATGCTCAGGAGCGATGCCGTCAGGAGGAGCCGGACCTGCGCGACGCAGCGCCTGGTCACCGGGTGGCCTGCCACGTCTTCGAGACGCTGCCGACGCCGGCTGATACCGCCGCACCGCGCGCGCGGCACGACATCAACTTCAGGCGCCGGCTGGCGGCTTTCGAAGCCGCCGCCGAACGCCTCAAGCCAGTCTGAGCCCAGGACCTGAGCGCAGGCCTATTCCGGCGAAAAACCGGCTTTTCGCATCATCTCGGTGAATGACACCACCAGCCTGGACTGGCGGCCGGCAAATTCGGCGGGCGTGCCGGTGCGCACGTCCAGGCCGGTATTGAGGAGCTTGGTGCGCAGCTCCGGCGATTCGGTCGCGGCGTTGAGCTCACGGTTCCAGACGTCAATGATCCCCGGATTCATCTTCGGCGGCCCATAAAAGCCGTAGAAGCCCTCGTAATTCAGGCCGGGGTAGCCGAGCTCGCTGACGATCGGCAGATCAGGCGCAAAGGGCAGGCGCTTGGGTGAACTCACCGCAATGATGCGAACCTTGTCAGCCTGATGATGGGTCAGAAAATCGGTGACGCCACCGCAGCCGGCCGCGACATGGCCGGCAAAGAGATCACCGAGCAAAGGCGCAGCGCCCTTGTAGGCCACAGCCTCCAGAGGGGTGCCGATCGCCTGACCAAGCAGCACGCCGAAGAAGTGAGTATTGCTGCCTGGCGCGGTCGTGCCAAAGGTCTCTTTACCGGGATTTTTCTTGAGCCAGGCCATGTACTCGCTCAAGTTCTTCACACCCAGCGTAGACGACACCACATAGGCGGTGGCAGTCGCGCCGGTCAGGGCAATCGGGGTAAGGTCTTTCTCGAGATCGAACCCCGGCGACTTGCGGGTGACGGTGAGCGCCACCGTGGTCGCGCTGGTGCCGTACATCAGCACTGAGCCATCGGCCGGCGCCTTCTTGAGCGCATCGATCGCTATTGCACCGCTTGCACCAGGCCGGTTGTCGACGATGACATTCGTGCCGGTGCGCTCGCGCACCTTGTCGGCCACATAGCGCGCCATGATGTCCGAGCCGCCGCCCGGCGGAAAGCCGACCAGGATACGGATGGCGCCAGTCGGCAGGGCCTGCTGCGCGAAGGCGCGGTTGCCAAGTGTGGCGGCCGCAATGGCCCCACCTGCTTTGAGAATCGTGCGGCGCGATGTCGAGCCGATAGTCATACCTGTCTCCAATGGCTCTGTGATCAGAGCTCTGCTTGATTCGATGAAAGATTCGACAAACAGCACGGCTGGAAAGCGCCGCACTGCAGCAGGGCCGCCCGGCTCAAAAAGCCGGCGCCCTGCTCGACGATCAATTGACGCTCAGGCAGCGACCGGGGCGTGATAGCCCAGAATCGCTTTGGTCTCGAGAAACTCTTCAAGCCCCCAGACGCCGAATTCGCGG
>CAIKZV010000664.1 GCA_903831925.1 uncultured Burkholderiales bacterium | reverse complement strand
GGCCTCTTGATCGCGATTCCGGGCGAGGGCGTGCGCTATGTGGCAATCGGCTGCATCGCGGTCGCGGTCATTGGCCGTCTGTGTGCACAGTTCGTGCCGCTGTCGCCCTCGACCGACCCGGGTCTGGTGATCAACTGGAATCCGTTTACCGAAACCTGGCGCAATCTGAAGCTTGCGAACGAAAACCTGGTGGTGTTTCGCTCGCTGCTAGGCATTTCATGGATGTGGTTTTTCGGCGCGGTGTTCCTGTCGACCTTTCCGGCTTTTTCCAAGGACGTGCTCTATGGCGACGAGCAGGTCGCCTCGTTGCTGCTGGTGGTGTTTTCGATTGGCATTGCGACCGGCTCGCTGCTGTGCGAGACCCTGTCGCGCCGGCATGTCGAGATCGGTCTGGTGCCGCTGGGTGCGATCGGCATGACGCTTTTTTCGCTCGACCTTTATTTCGCGGTGCGCAGCCTGCCGGTGGTCGACTTGCAGACGATCGGCCAGTTCGTGGCCGCGCCGCGCCATTGGCGGGTGCTCTTTGACCTCGGCATGCTGGCGCTTTCGGCCGGCCTCTACAGCGTGCCGATGTATGCCCTCATCCAGATGCGCTCGCAGCCCTCGCATCGGGCCCGCATCATGGCGGCCAATAACATCCTGAACGCGATTTTCATGATCGCGAGTTCGGTGATCGCCGGGGCGCTGCTGGGCGCCGGCTTCAGCATTCCGCAGATCTTTCTGTTCCTGGCCATCGCCAATGCAATCGTCGCGTTCTACATTTTCATGCTGGTGCCGGAGTATCTGCTGCGTTTCATCGCCTTTGTGGTCTCGCGGCTGATCTATCGCTTCAAGGTTCAGGGCGAGCACCACATTCCGGTAACCGGCGCGGCAGTGGTCGTCTGCAATCATGTGAGCTTCATGGATGCAGTGCTGGTCATGGCGGCAAGCCCCCGTCCGATCCGATTCATCATGGACTATCAGATCTTCGCCATCCCCGGATTTGGTGCGGTCTTCCGGCTGGCCAAGGCGATTCCGATTGCGCCGCAGCGTGAAGACGCCCGCACCTATGAGTCGGCCTTCGAGACCGCGCGCACCGTGCTTGCCGAGGGCGATCTGCTCGGGATTTTTCCGGAGGGCGGCATCACCCGCGATGGTGAACTCAAGGAGTTTCGCGGCGGCGTGATGAAGATCCTCGAGGCCGATCCGGTGCCGGTGGTGCCGATCGCGCTGCATAACCTGTATGGGTCCTACTTCTCGCGCATCGAAGACGGCAAGGCGATGGTCAAGCCTTTTCGGCGCGGATTTTACAATCGGGTGGCGCTGGTGGCCGGGCCGCCGGTGGCGCCCGACAAGGTCTCGCCGCAGGGGCTGCACGACGAGGTGGCCCGGCTGCTTGCCAAGCCGGTTCTGCGCTGAGGCGCGGGCGCCGCGCAGCGACTGTCGATCGAGCCCATGGCAACCCGACACGTCTCCGAGACGCCTGCCACCGCGATGCTGCGCGCCCGCGGCATCGACTTCTCAGAACATGCCTATGACTACGTCGATCATGGCGGCACCGGCGAGTCGGCTCGCCAGCTCGGCCTCGATGAGCATGCGGTGGTCAAGACCCTGGTGATGCAGGACGAGGCCGGCAAGCCCCTGATCGTGCTGATGCACGGCGACTGCAAGGTCTCGACCAAGAATCTGGCGCGCCAGGCCTCACGCAAGACCATCACCCCCTGCGAGCCTGCGGTTGCGCAGCGCCATACCGGCTATCAGGTGGGCGGCACCTCGCCCTTCGGTGTGCGCAAGCCGATGCCGGTCTATGTCGAACAGACCGTGCTCGAGTTGCCGCGTCTTTACATCAATGGCGGTCGCCGCGGTTATCTGGTGGGCATTGCGCCGCAGGTCCTGATCGACCTGCTCAAGGCCACCGCGGTTCATTGCGCGCTGCTTGAGTGATCGCGATTTGATGCGCCGCTATTTTTCGCTGATTTTTCTGATCGTCCCCCGTCCACGGATTCCCTCATGTCTTTCACGATGCCCTCGCTCATCGCCCTGCTGCTGGCCTATCTGATCGGGTCGATCTCCTTTGCGGTGCTGGTCAGCCGCACCATGGGTCTGTCAGATCCGCGCAGCTATGGATCGGGCAATCCGGGTGCGACCAATGTGCTGCGCTCGGGCAACAAGCTTGCGGCCATCCTGACGCTGGTGGGCGATGCCGCCAAGGGCGCGGTCGCGGTGCTGCTTGCGCAGGCCTTTGCGGCGCGCTTCGGTTTCACGGCGCTGGTGATCACCTGCGCCGGGCTGGCCGCGTTCATTGGCCATCTCTATCCGGTCTTTCATCGTTTCCAGGGTGGCAAGGGGGTTGCGACCGCCGCCGGCGTCCT
>CAIKZV010000663.1 GCA_903831925.1 uncultured Burkholderiales bacterium | reverse complement strand
GGACTTGGTCAGCGTCTCGATATCGGCGCTCAGCAGTTGAGCACCTGAGACGCCGTAGCCGGTGCTCTCATGCATGATCCCGATCTTCTTGTAGCGCTGGGCGGTATAGGTGCTCAGTGCCTGCGCCTCCACGTCATTCTGGATGGCGGTCGAGATGACGTTCTTGCGGGCCGGCTTGTCGACACCGTCGGGATAGACGACGGTTGGGGTCTGCGCCTGCGGGTTGCAGTAGGCGCGGCCATCGACCGTCACCATGTCGATGACGGCGAGCGTCGGGCCGCTGCCGCCGGGCCCGACGATCACATCGATTTCGGGTGCGTCGAGGATCTTGCGGATGTTCTGCACGGCGCGATCCGGCACGAGCTGGTCGTCGAGCGAAATCGCGAGTTCGACCTTGCGCCCGAGCACGCCGCCTTTGGCGTTGATGCGATCGATCGCCAGTTCGATGCCGCGGCGGGTGCCTTCGCCGAATTCGTTATAGGGTCCGGTGAGGGCGCCGGTGTTGCCGATCTTGACGGTCTGCGCGCCAGCGCCGGTGGCTGCCGCCACGAGCGCTACGCCGAGTGCGCGTGCGATCCAGTTCAGGGTGTGACGTGAGGTCATGAGGTGCTGTCTCCTTGGTTTGTCGTGCTTGTTATCGGCTTGTTACTTTCGTGCGCAGCCTTCTGGCCGCATTCATCAGAAGGCCATGTCGAGGATTTCCTTGACCTGGTCTGGATGGGTGATCGGCCGCGGGTTGGCAAGCACCATCGGGCTTTGCATCGCCGAGGCGGCAATGCGGTCGAATTGTTCACGCCCGACCTTGACGTCGCGCAGCGTGGTCGGCAGCCCCAGGCTGCGGATGAGGTCCTGCACCAGATCGGCCGCGTCGGCCTGCGGCTTGTCGAAGGCTTGCGCGATCCGACGCATCGGGGCCTCGACCGCATCGCGATTGAATCGCATGACATTCGGCAGCATCACGCACGAGGTGTGGCCATGCGCCACGCCGGCGACCGCGCCAAGCTGATGGCCGATGCCGTGACTGGCGCCCCACTCGACGCGGCCCATGCCGGTCGATGCAAGCCACACACCGAGCTGGCTCTGCAGGCGCATGGCCAGATCGGTGGGCGTGGCACGGTTGGCGGGCAGCGACTCGCGCAACATTCTCAGGCCTTCGGCGCAGGTGGCTGCAACGAAGGGATTCGGGGTGCGCGAGCAGATCGATTCGACCGCATGGTCGACCGCGCGGATGCCGGTCGACAGCCACAGCCATTCGGGAGTGTGGACGGTTAAAGCCGGATCGAGGACCACCATCTGCGCGCAGATGAACTTGCCGACATACAGGTCCTTGACCTGCCGGGCCCGGTCGGTGCATCCGCCGATATTGCTGAATTCGGCGGCCGACAAAGTCGTCGGGACGATGATCTGGCGCACCGGCGAGGGCTTGCACGGCGGAATCTTCCAGCTGCCGTCCGGATTCATCGTGACCCGGTATTCGCTCAGCTGCTCGATTGTCCTGATGTTTTCGGCCAGGACGATCTGCGCCACTTTGACGGTGTCGATTGGCGAGCCGCCGCCAACGGTGATGATCAGGTCGGCCTGTGCGGCGTCGATTGCACGCGCGGTCTCGAGCACCGAGGCCTGCGGCGAGTGTTCCTCGGTGTCATCGTAGACACCGACCACGCGATCACCCAGACGCGCGCGCAGCGACGTGATGACATCAGTGCGACGATTCAGCGTTTTGCTTGCGACGACTAGAAGCCTGCGCGCGCCCAGCTCTTCGGCGATCTGGTTCAGCGCATCGGCGGCCGGCCGGC
>CAIKZV010000662.1 GCA_903831925.1 uncultured Burkholderiales bacterium | reverse complement strand
TCGAGGTGGCGCCGTAGAGTTCGGCCGGTGTCGGGAAGCGCACCGCGCGGCCCACCGAGCCTTTGATCAGCGTGTCCTCGGTGATCTGATTCGAGATCGCGGCCTTGGGCGAGAGGGATTGCTCATTGCGGGTCGGATAGTTCAATGAACTGATCGCCGAAAAACTCGTCGATCCGTTGGAGGCCTGCCAGTTTTCGAGACGTGCGCCCAGCACGGTCTTCCAGGCGGGTGCAAACGCCCAGGTGTCCTGCCCCCACAGCGCTCGCAGCACAGTATTGCCCTGGACATTGCTGACGGTGGCAGCGGCCGGGCCATCGATCCAGCTGCCGCTGGTCTGGCTGGTCAGATAGCGCAACTGGTAGGCGTACTGCTGCACACCGACATCGACGATGTGCTCGCCCCTGATGCCCTCGGGCCGCCAGGTGCCTCGCAGCGCAAGGGTGTTCCAGCCGGAGCCGGCGCCGTTGGCGATCGTGCCGCTGCCACCGCCAGCCGCCCCGGGCAGGGTATTGCTCGCGGCATTCTGGCGCAGGGTGTCGGTGTTGTAGGTGTAGAGGCTGGCCGCAGCCTCCCAGTCCCACAGCCCCTGGGTATTGCTGCGCACCGTCAGTCCGTGGATGGCATGGACGCTGTTGGCCTGGGTCAGCGGAAAATCACCGCCAGCGAGGGCCTGCGTGCCGGTAAAGGCCAGGCCATTGATATTGATCGGACCGCTGTAGACCGTCTGGCCGCTGGCATTGCGCAAATAAGACTGCGAATTGCCCGAGGCGTCGTTCTGCCAGATGCCCAGGGTAGAGGTGGCGCGCAGCGTCGGCGAGAAGTCGTAGGCAAGCTTGAGCTTCGCGTGATCCTGCAGCGTGTGGTACTGCGTGCCGGTGCCCAGGACATACCAGGGCTGATTCGCATTGTTGAGCGCCAGCACCGCACCGGTCACCGGTGTGCCGGTGCCAGACGATGCGCCGGCGCTCAGCAGGCGGGTCGCGAAGGTCAGCGGCTGACCCTGGCTGTCGGTGCGATTCACATCGATCCACCATGACCACTCGCCCTGACGGCTGCCGAGCGATGCACTCGTCTGCCAGCCCCGGTAGGTGGCCTGGGTGCTGTAGAGGTCGAAGGGCTGGACGACGTAGCCGACCGAGACATGGCCCTCGAAAGCCGTCGGCATCCGGGTCACATAATCGACCACCGCGCCCATCGAGTTGCCGGGATAGGCGGCCGAAAACGGGCCGTACATCACATCGACCCGGTCGATCTCCTCGGGCGTGACCAGCCCCCAGCGCGGCACATAGCTCAGACCGCCCACGCCGTTGCCGAGATAGTTCGACAGCAGGATGCCGTCGCCAAAGACCATCGACCGGGCGCTGTTGCCGGTGCCGGACGCGCGGCTCGACAGGATCGCGTGGTTGTAATCGCCGACATAGCGTTTGCGCACCAGCAGGCTCGGAAAGTATTTAAGTGCGTCTTCGCTGTCGGTCGCATTGATCGTCTGTTCGATCTGCAGGCGATCGATGCCTTCCATCGTGGTCGGGATCTGGGTCGGCAGCGAGGTCGGCTGGGTGGTCGAGATGACCACGACCGATGGCAGACGCCCGGCGCCGTCGTCGGCAGATTGACCCATGACGGGCGAGGTGAACCAGAGCGCTGCAAGGGCCGTCAGGGGCATGAGGCCAGCCTGCGCGCGCAAGGCATGGTTGGCAGCCGGACCGGCTGCAGAGCTGATGACTTTCAAGGTGACTCCGGAATCGGAAACTGACAAAAGGCTCGCGTCGCCTCAGGCGGCAATCAGCCACCCATCAGACGCGAAGCGTTCGAATCGTCAGGCGATCGCGGGAGGTGCCCGGGCGGGCGGCAGGCTGGTTGAAGGCGCAGCGCTGAAAGGGGCGCTCGCTAAAGTCGAGGCCGACACGCCCTGCACCGGCTGTCTGGCGGGCGGCAGCGCTGCCGGTGGGGGTGCCGCCAGCGATGCGCACAGGGGGCAATCGAGCGAGGCGGCGGTGACGACTTCCTGGCCATCGTCATCGAGCATGACCAGACGCATCGACCCGGAGGCCGAACACACCTGCTCGATCGACTGCGGCGCCACCAGCGGCGACACGACCCCGACGACCAGATAGAGCCCAAGCCACAGCAGCATGGCGCGGGCAAATCGGCGGGACAGTCCTGAGGCAATCATCCGTCGAGCTTACACGACGCGTGGGATACCGCCAAAGACCGCCTATCGAGATAGCGAGATCCTGCGACGCCGCCCGGTATGATCCGCCCCAGCGCGGTCATCGCACCGCCCCCTTTCGACGCCCCCGATGCACGACGCTCCCGAGGCCCCTGCTGCCTCGACATCGCCCGCCGCCACGCTCACCCGTGCCGACTTCGAATATCCGCTGCCCGACGAGCTGATTGCCCAGCACCCGCCCGCCGAGCGCGGTGCATCGCGGCTGCTGCATGTCGAGCCGGGCGCTGCGCCACCCCTGACCAGGCTTCGCCTGAGCGATCTGCGCATCAGCGACCTGCCGCAGCGACTGCTGCCGGGCGATCTGCTGATCATGAACGACACCCGGGTCATCAAGGCGCGGCTGCATGGCCGCAAGCACAGCGGCGGAAAGATCGAGTTGCTCATCGAGCGCATCGACACCGAGTGCGACGCGATCGCCATGATCCGCTCGAGCCATCCGCCGGCGGCCGGCTCGGTGCTTCACTTCGAGGGCGCCACCGCGACGGTCACCTCGCGCGACGGCGCGTTTTTCGGCCTGCGCTTCGACGGGCCGGTGCTGGCACTGCTCGATCGCGCCGGTGCCCTGCCCCTGCCGCCTTATATCCGGCATGTGCCCGATGCGAATGACGACGAGCGATATCAGACGG
>CAIKZV010000661.1 GCA_903831925.1 uncultured Burkholderiales bacterium | reverse complement strand
GGCACTGCGGTCAGCCGGCCGGCGTGAATCGACAGGCGCACCGCCTCCTTGATCGACAGCAGGTACGAGAGCGCGCCGCGGCGGGAAAACGCCATCGCGCCGATCGAGAACACCTGCTTGCGATCGAGGGCGTCCATCATGCGCTCACCGGCGGTCGACGGGCCGTTGCGCACGATCGGTGCCGGCACTAGCCAGCCCTCACCGCCCTGCTTCATCAGATCGCGCAAAAAAACATTTTCTTCACCGATGCCAACCAGCGTGCCGATCCCGAGGTGCTCGTTAAAGCCCACGCCGAGCGTGCGCGCCCGATCGAGGTCAAACGCGAGTTCGGCCGAGATGACCCGATAGGCGCTTCGCACATCGTGACGCACCGGCGCCGATGGATAGGCCCGCTTGGGCTGGTCGTTGGCATCGACCAATGCGAAGGTGACAAAGGTGGCGTCGGGACGGGCCTCGAAGCCGCGCAGCACGGTTTCGCTCCAGCCGGGCAAAAACTCGATATCGTCATCGGCGATCAGACAGAGGCGGCCCACCGCGTGACGCAGGCAATGATTGCGATTGCGCGACAGGCCGCGGTCATCAAAGCGCAGATAGCGCAGGTCATCGCGGTGGCTCAAGGCCGCAATGTCGAAGTCCTTGCCTGAAGGCACCTGATGGCAGATCAGATAGGCAATGCCGGTCTGCGGCGCAGGCAAGCGGCTGATGAGGTCGGCGAGGCGATCTTCGAAGGTGCACACCAGCACTTCAAGCAGCGGTCGGGCCGCGATATGCGTTGTTTCAGCGAATGCCGACATGATGCAAGAGCCTCAGTGATTGACGCGCCATCATCGGCGGCAGGTAACGGCAAACCAGCAGATAGGCGGCGTACACCACCCGCTTGCGATGCGAATAGGCCTGCCAGCCGCCAACCGATCGCAGGATGGTCAGCACTCCGGGGATGCCGCCCCATGGCGGCTGCGTGCGGTCGAGCTGGCCGTGCAGCCTGGCGAGCACCCATGCCCGCAACATCGGCGGCGACGGCAAGGCGGGCTGCCGACGGTCGATGCGTCCGGCGTCATGCAGCGCATCAAAGACCAGTTGTGTGCACTCGATGGACTTGGCCATATTGGCAGACGGCTGCGCGTTGATGTTACCGATCACGCGAAGGGCATCGACGCCCTGCGGACGATCGACGCGATAGCTGCCACCGGGGCGCGCAAGGGATGCAATCGCGCCATAGAAGGGCGCCATCAGGATGCACCAGCTGTCTGCGCCACTGCGAAAATTCGACTCGGGGTGGATCGGCATCACCGCATCCACGAAATGGCGGGCAAAGAGATTGCCGCTTCCTGGCGGCCCGGCATACAGGCCATAGCGCTCTACCATGCGCGCAAAGCCGAGGGTATCGAGCTCAGGAGGATGGATGCGCCCGGTCAGGCGACCTTGCGCATCGATCACCCGCAAGGCGAATTGCACCTTTACCGTCTCGGGCCCGAAAGCCGCGAGCGCCTGCTCGATGACTTGCGGATCGAGCAGATCGTCCGAATCGAGAAAGAGCAGGTGCTGCCCGTTCGCGAGTCGCCAGCCGGCGTTATACGCCGCGCCTTGTCCGCCGTTGGCCTGCCCGACAACCAGCAGCCTCGGATCGTCGATCTCGGCAAGCCGGTGCATCGAATCGTCGGTCGAGCCATCGTCGATCACGATCACTTCGATGTGCGGATAGGTCTGATCAAGCGCAGAGCGCACTGCATCGACCACATAGGCGCCGTAATTGTGGTTATTGATCAGAATCGAGACCAGCCCCGGCGACACCGGGTCTGGACGGTCGGCGTTCTCAGGCACCTTTGCCTCCCGCCTCGTCGATCAGCCTCAGCCGCGGACTCCGATTGTCGATCCGCACCGCCGGCGCAGCCGCGCGAACCGTCATCGAGCCGCTCACTTCAGGGGCGATCCGGATCACGCCAGACGCCGGACCACTGAAATCGACAGCCTTGATCGAGGCTCGTCCAATCGAAGAAAACCGCAACTCAATGTCACCCTGAGACGATGGCGGACTCGCAACCGACAGGCCATCGAGCGCAAGCGAGCGACATTGATCGACCAGCAAGGCGAGCGTGGGCGCACCGGCAATCGACAGCTTCGCCAGCGACACCTGATCGCACGATCGGAACTCAATCGCCGGCACCTGCGGCACCGAGGTCTGAAGACTCAGGCCACTGACCCGAACCCGCCCGCCGACATCAACGATCGACACTGCTCGCGAGTGAGGATCGATGACAGTCAGCGCCGACACATCGACGCTATCGGCACCGTTGACTTCGACACCGAAGGGATTGCCGACCTGCGGCGAAAACTGGCCACCGCCAGTCACCTTGCCTTGCGAGATCACGATCTCGGCGGGGCGACGCGTGCGGTAATTCGGGTCTTCGGCGACCAGCAGGCCACTCGATGCGGTCTGCTCGACACTGAAATCGCTGATCCGCACCCCTGAGGCGCCGACCACCGCAATGCCCCGTGCCCGCGAGCGGATCACGCTGATGCGCGACAGACTCAGGTCAGCACCCGGCGGCTTGCTCAGATAATCGACGCAGGCCACGCCATCGTCGCCGGTATCGCGGGTTCGCAGTCCCGCCGCAAGCACCTCGGTGCAGTTTGCAAAGTGCACGCCATCGGCGCTGCTGCCGGCGATGTCGACCTCGTCGACACGCACCCGGTGGCAGACGTCGAAATGCAGACCGGCTC
>CAIKZV010000660.1 GCA_903831925.1 uncultured Burkholderiales bacterium | reverse complement strand
CCCCGGCATCCACAGCGCCGCGCAGGTTGAAGGCTGGAAAGGCGTGACCGCCGCAGTGCATTCGCGCGGCGGAAAAATCTTTTTGCAGCTGTGGCACGTGGGGCGGATTTCGCATTCGTCGCATCAGCCGGGCGGCGCCTTGCCGATCGCGCCTTCGGCGATCGCCGCCAACGGCAAGGCGATGAGCGCGAGCTTCGAGCGAGTGCCGCTCGAGACGCCTCGCGCACTCGAGACCCACGAGATCCCCGGCATCATCGAAGGCTATGCCCAGGCGGCCCGCAATGCGATGCAGGCCGGCTTCGACGGCGTCGAGATTCACTCGGCCAACGGCTATCTGCTTGAGCAGTTCATGCAGTCGCGCAGTAACCAGCGAACCGACGCCTATGGCGGCTCGATCGAAAACCGGGTGCGGCTGTCGCTTGAGGTGACGCGCGCGGTCGCCGCAGTCTGGGGGCCCGAGCGGGTCGGCATCCGGCTGTCGCCCTATGGCGTGGCCAAAGACTGCGGCGAGGCCGATCCGATGCCGCTCTACTCGCACATCATCGGCGAACTCGACAAGCTCGGCCTGGCCTATCTGCACCTGATCGAGCCGCGCTCGAGCGGCGCCGGCTCAGGCGAAGTCGACCATCAGAACGTGCCGTCGGCCTGCGCCCTGTTCCGCCCGGCATGGCACGGTGTGCTCATGACCGCGGGCAATTTCACCGCCGACAGTGCTGCCGAGACGGTGGCCCGGGGCAACGCCGATGCGATCGCCTTCGGACGCTACTTCATCTCCAACCCCGATTTGCCCGAGCGGATCCGGCAGCAGGCGGCCTTCACGCCCTACAACCGGCCGACGTTTTATGGTGGTGGCGAGCAGGGGTATACCGACTACCTGCCGATGGGCAAGGCCTGACTCACGAAGGCCGCACTCACCCAAGCCCGACTAACGCTGGCCTGACTCACGCAGGCCGTTGATCCGGTCGACCAGCTGACGACGACCCCAGCGCGCCGCACCCAGTACCCAGGGCGAGCGGCGCAGCTGGCGGATCGCCTCGTGACCGCCACGGCGTGCCGCGCGCACCGGCGCCGGCTCGACCGCGCCTTGCACCAGTTCGATCTGTGCGTTGGACAGATCCCGCTTGTAGTCCATCTCGCCGGTACCAAAGTCGATGGTGTCGAGCCCGAGTGACGGCGCAGCTTGCGCCATTCGATAGAGCAGACACAGGCCGGGCGAAAACCGGGACAGCTCGCGGTCGTAAGTCGGCAGGTAGTAGTGCCAGACCTGTTCGGAGCGCATGCCCAGATGGACTGCCACCAGCCGATCACCGGCATGCAGCGTGCTCAGCATCCCGGCGAGCGCCGGTCGCCTGCGGTGATGCAGGCGCTCCAGATAGTCGCGAACCCAGGGGATGCCGAAGTTGTCGATTTGCCCGGTGCGGACGTACTGATCGCCCTTCCATTTAGCCAGGCAGCGCATCGCCTTGGCATCGGTCGACTGCGCATCGAATCGCAGCGGACCGAGCTCGCGCTCGAGGCGGCGCATCGACGCCTCGATCCGGCGCAGCAGACCGGTGCGCTGGTCCATCTGAGCGCGATAAGCGGCAAAGTCGCCATCGAGTGTCATCAGCCAGCCGCGTGCGCGGCGGGTCTCGAATTGCGCAAACCCCGGCCGAGCGGCTGGAAGATGATCGAATCGCCATCCGAGCAGACCGCAGCCGCGGATCAGTCGGGCGGCATCGAGGCTCACCCGCTCATCGAGCACCGGGCCATGATGGTCGGACATCCTGCCGCACAGCGGGCGCCCCCATCCGAGCCCGCTGTGCTCGAAGGCGAAGTAGCCGACGACCCGATGGTCGATTTCGATGACCGCGATCCGTGCAGTTGCCTGGACCTCACCGACCAGTTGCGCGAACTCCGGCGCGTAAAAGGGATTTTTCAGATGCGGCAGGCTCGCGCGATGCCGCAGACCATGCCATCGGGCCCGATGCGTCGCGTCGAGTTCGCGCGGTGTGATGATGTCGACTCTCATGAGGATGATGCTGCCCGCCGCCCGCGCGCGCTGGCAGTCGCGACAGGCCCCGCTTCGCTGTAGGAAGCACGCCTGCGCAGTGGCCCGATCGCCCGGGGACGACCGACTGGCATCACTATCTGATCGAACGGCAATCCGCCGGTCGACATCGCCTGTCAGGTATGCAGACACTCGTCCCGATCCTGATGTATCACGCCATCGCCGAAGTCGCCTGCGCGCGGGAGGCGCCATACACCACGCCGCCGGCAGCCTTCGCTGCCCAGATGCGCCGTCTGCGCGATGCCGGCTACTCGACGCTGTCACAAGGCGAACTGATTGCCCTGTGGGATCGCGGCGAATCGCCTCCCGAGCGATCGGTGATCATCACCTTCGACGATGGTTTTGCCTGCCTCCACGACACCGCGCTGCCGATCATGCAGACCTTCGGGATCCGAGCGAGTGCCTATCCGATCAGCGGCTACCTCGATCGCATGGCCCGCTACGATGCCGACCTCGGCATACCGGCACGACCGATGCTGGCCCGCACGCAGGTGCGCGAACTTCACGCGGCCGGCATCGAGATCGGCTCGCACTCGGTCAATCATCCCGACCTTCGCAGCCTGTCAACCGCGGGGCTGCGCTATGAGCTCGAGCGCTCGCGCGGCGACCTCGAAGACCTGATCGGTGCGCCGGTTATGGGCTTTTCCTATCCGCGCGGCCTCTTCAACCGTAATGTCCATGACCGCGTCGGCCAGGCCGGATACCGATGGTCCTGCTCGACCCGCCCGGGGCTCAATGAGGGTCACACCGATCGATTCGCACTGCGCCGGGTCGAAATCGGCAGTCGCACCGGCGAGCGCGACTTCGATCAGATGCTGCGCAAGGGCGCACCCGCAAGCCGTCTCATTCGGGATCGGTGGCGAGAGAAAATTATTTTTCTTATTGCGACGCTGCAGGGACGCGACCCGATGGACCTCTACCTGCAGCCGCTGCGACGGCCGTTCTCGGGTGCGCGCTCACCGGCCGCCCTGCGCGCAGACGAAGGCGCGTAAACTGGTCGATCGAACGCCAGAGCCGTTCGTCTGATCAGACGCCTCATCTTGCGCTCGATCGACAGACCGGCCAGGCATCAGCGACATCCGATCCGGAGACACCATGGCACCGACCCGCGCCCATGCGCAGCTGCTCAATCTCGCGCATCTGCTCGACCATTTTTTCCTGCTGATCTTTCCGACCGCGGTGCTCGCCATCTCGCAGGAATGGAAACTGAGCTTTTCGCAGCTGCTGCCTCTGTCGCTGCCGGCGATGGCGATCTTCGGCCTGGGTGCCCTGCCGGCCGGCTGGCTCGCCGACCGCTGGAGCCGCCGCGGCATGATGGCGGTGTTTTTTTTCGGGATCGGCGCGGCGTCGATCCTGGCCGGTCTGTCGCAGGATGCCTGGCAGCTCGGCGCCACGCTTGCACTGATCGGGCTTTTCGCCTCGATCTATCACCCGGTCGGCATCGCCATGCTCACCATCGGCAGCCCGCGCCTGGGTTGGACGCTGGGCGTCAACGGTGTCTGGGGCAATCTCGGCCTGGGCATGGCCGCGCTCATCACCGGTCTGGTTGTGCAGCACTTCGGATGGCGCGCGGCCTTCATCGCGCCCGGCATCGCCATGATGGGGCTGGGTTTTGCCTATCTCGCGGTCAGCCGGGGGGCGAGCAATGCCGCGGCCGCCAAGAAGAGTGCCAGCGTGGTCGTGCCACCCGAGGTGATGAAGCGGCTGGTGGCGGTGTTTCTGCTGGCGGTGGTCTGCAACGGCCTGCTCTTTCATGCGACCACCGTGTCAATGCCCAAGCTCTTCGATGAGCGGCTGCGCGGCGTGCTCTCGGGCGACGCCGGGCTGGGCGCAATCGGCGCGATCATCGCAGTGGTCTATCTGATCGCAGCCATGGCGCAGCTGCTGGTCGGTGCGCTGATCGACCGGGTGCCGCTTCGCACCGCCATGCTCGGCGTGGTCGCGCTGCAGGCGCCGCTGTTTCTGGTGGCGATTTCGGGAAGCGGCTGGAGTCTGGTGGCTGCCTGCGTGGCGATCATGTTCTTTGTCTTCGGACAGATCCCGATCAACGACGCGATGGTGGCGCGCTACACCAGCGATCGCTGGCGTGCCCGAGCCTACGGGCTGCGCTATGTGGCGAGTTTTCTGGGCAGCGCCGGTGCGGTCACGCTGGTCTCGAGCCTGCATGAGCAGGGTGGCTTCTCGAAGGTGTTCGTCGCCCTGGCCATCGTCGCGCTGGGTGCACTGGCCTCGGCCATTCTGCTGCCCCGAATCGGCGAGCCAACCGCCGCAGCGCGCCCGGCGACCGGCATCGCCTCGTAGACGCCTCGCTCAGATGCCGAGGCTGTTGACCCAGTCGGTCGCCTGCATCTG
>CAIKZV010000659.1 GCA_903831925.1 uncultured Burkholderiales bacterium | reverse complement strand
GATTGCCGACAACATTGCTTATGGCAAACCGGATGCGACGCGCGCCGAGATCATCGCCGCGGCGCGGGCCGCGCATGCGCACGACTTCATCCTTCGACTGCCGCACGGTTACGACTCGCTGGTGGGAGAACGAGGGCAGTCGCTGTCTGGCGGTGAGCGTCAGCGCATCTCGATTGCCCGGGCACTGCTGATCGATCCGCGCATCCTGATCCTCGATGAGGCCACCTCGTCGGTCGACACCGAAACCGAGAAGGAAATCCAGAAGGCCCTGGATAACCTGGTGCTGGGTCGGACCACGATTGCGATCGCGCATCGGCTGAGCACGCTGCGGCGCGCCGATCGGCTGGTGGTGCTTGATCGCGGGCAGGTGGTCGAGGTGGGTGATCACGAGACGCTGATGGGACTCGAAGGCGCTTACTTTCGGCTCTATCAGGCCCAGATCAGGCAGGAGGAAGACGAGGTGGAGCCCAAAGTCTGGCGCCTGGAGGTCGATGAAGATGCCGGCGGCTGATTTCACCCTTGACCGCGATGCCTTCGGTCGCCTGGTGCTGACCCTGGCTGACAGCAGCGTGCATGTCGGCGTGGTGGCGGTGCGCGCCTTTCCGATCGCAGCCCCCCATGACGGTATTGCCCTGATGAGCAGCGACGGGCATGAACTGGTGTGGCTCGATGACCTCGCGCAATTGGCTGAACCGGTTCGCGAACTGCTCGAGAGCCATCTCTCCACGCGTGAGTTCGTCCCTGAAATCAAGGCGATTCGATCGGTGTCGAGTTTCGCCACGCCGAGCACCTGGATCGTCGACACTGATCGTGGTCAGACCCAGCTCGTGCTCAAAGGTGAGGAAGGGATTCGTCGTCTGGCCCGCTCCAGTCTGCTGATCGCCGACAGCCACGGTGTGCAGTATCTGGTGCGCGACATCGGGACGCTTGATCGGCACAGCCGCAAGCTGCTCGATCGATTCCTGTAGTTGCGAACGATATCGGCGTAAGATGCTCGATTTTCGGCTCTCACGCCGCACTGGAGACCGCTCCCCTGATGAGCGATTCACCCCTGACTTTTAACGATTTCGGCCTTGCTGAGCCGATCGTCCGAGCCGTGACCGAACTCGGTTACCGCGAACCCACCCCGATTCAGGAGCAGGCCATTCCGGTGGTCATGTCCGGCAAGGATGTGATGGGTGCGGCCCAGACCGGCACCGGCAAGACCGCTGGTTTCGCTCTGCCGATCATCCATCGGCTATTGCCTCTGGCAAGCTCGAGCACCTCGCCGGCGCGGCATCCGGTGCGTGCGCTGATGCTCGCTCCGACCCGCGAACTGGCCGATCAGATCTACCAGAACGTCAAGGAATATGCGCGGCACACGCCGCTGCGGACCGCTGTGGTGTTTGGTGGCGTCGACATGAAGCCGCAGACCCTGGCTCTGCGGCAGGGCTGTGAAATCCTGATTGCCACGCCCGGTCGACTGCTCGACCATGTTGAACAGAAAAGCACGAATCTGTCGCAGGTTCAGATCCTTGTCCTCGATGAGGCCGACCGGATGCTTGACATGGGCTTTCTGCCCGACATCCAGCGGATCATCAACATGCTCGGCAAGGACCGCCAGAGCCTGATGTTTTCTGCGACCTTCTCCAATGAGATTCGCAAGCTGGCAGAGTCTTTCCTCGATTCGCCGCTGCTCATCGAAGTGGCGCGCCGCAATGCGCTGGCCGAGAACATCACTCAGACTGTCTACCGGGTGGCATCGCCCGAGCACAAGCGTGCCGCGGTGGCCAAGCTGGTTCGTGACCATGCATTTGCTCAGGTCATCGTGTTTTCGAACACCAAGATCGGCGCGGGGCGACTGGCGCGCCAGCTTGAAGTCGACGGACTGAATGCCGCTGCGATTCATGGCGACAAGAGCCAGCAGGAGCGGCTGAAGACCCTGGATGATTTCAAGCAGGGGCTCATCACCGTCCTGGTCGCCACCGATGTGGCGGCCCGTGGTCTCGACATCACCGATCTGCCGGCCGTCATCAACTACGATCTGCCTTACTCGCCCGAGGACTATGTCCATCGGATCGGCCGAACCGGCCGCGCCGGCGCGTCAGGCATGGCACTGTCGCTGATCACCGGCAGTAACGACGATCGCCTGCTCGCTGACATCGAGAAGCTCACCAAGCGCAAGTTTGCTGTCGAGGACATGGCAGTCGAAGCGGCAATGCCGGGTCATCGCCGCGAGGCACGTGCACCGCGCGACGATGATCGGCCCGAGCGCGTCGAACGTTATCGTGACCGTGACGACGCCCGGCCGGCGAGATCCCGATCGTTTTCGGCCGCACCGTCGCGGCCTCCCGAAGATCCGTTCTTTTCGAGGCCTTATGAGCCCTCGACAGAAGCGCTCGCGGCTCAGGCCGATGCGGCGCAGTCGAAAACCGAGCCGTCCGTCGTCAGGCGCAGCACCCGACCGGTGCCGGCACTGCTTGGCGGTTTCAAGCGGACCTGAATTCGGCCCAGCGGCGGGTGGCGTCGGCCAGCCAGGCATCGAGCGATGACTCGGCCGACGGTCCGAAGCCAAGGTGCCTGAAGGCCTGATCGAGCACCTCGATCGGCTGGCGGGCATCGACCGCGATTGCGCCGTTTTGCTTTGACAGCTTCTCGCCGTCGTCGGCGAGCACTACCGGCACGTGCATGTAGCGCAGATCGGCAAGTCCGAGGGCACGACCGAGCAAACGCTGGCGAGCGGTTGAACCGAGCAGGTCGGCGCCACGGATGACATCGGTGATGCCTTGTGCGCCGTCATCCACGACCACTGCAAGTTGATAGGCAAACAGTCCGTCGGCGCGCTTCAGAACGAAGTCGCCCACGTCATTGGCCACATCCTGTTGCTGCCGGCCCTGCCAGCGATCATCGAATTGCACGATGGCCTGATCGGGCAGGCGCAACCGCCAGGATCGCGTCGTACGGCCCGGCGCCAATCCGTTGCGGCAGGTTCCCCGGTAGGCATGCTCGACACCGCGCAACGCCTGCCCGCCATCTCGGGTTGCGACCGATCGCTGTGAGTCGGCGATTTCGCTGCGTGTGCAGCCGCAGGGATAGGCCAGGCCGCAGCGGATGAGCGTGTTCAGGGCCTCGGCATAAGCCTCGAGTCGCTGCGATTGCCGGATCGGGTTGTCGTCCCAGACCAGTCCAAGTTGCTGCAGGGTGGTGAGGATCGCGTCGGTGGCGCCGGGTTGCACGCGCGGCGTGTCGATGTCTTCGATTCGGACCAGCCACCGGCCACGATGGGCACGGGCGTCGAGCCAGGACGCGAGCGCAGCGACGATTGATCCGGCATGCAGCGGGCCGGTCGGCGAGGGTGCAAATCGGCCGACATATTCGGGATGAGCGTTCATCGAGATGACTGGCGCGCTGGCCGCGTCGGGGATGAGGACGGCGAGCGTCGATGGTCGATGAGACGCGACTGAACGCGTGGCATCTCGAGGCGCTCAAGCCACCATTGCAGCGACTTGCCGGGGGCGTTGCGTCGCCAGGCATAGTGGAGCGTGGCGGCAGTTCGGGGTTCGGCGATTCGGCGTGAAATCAGCGAACCGTTTGCGAGATGCGCTTGCGCAACCGGTGCCGGGATCCAGCCGGTGCCAAGACCTGCGATCTGCAGGGCGACCTTCTGCTCGAGGGTGGCGACCGTCAGGGTGTCCTGACCCGACAGCAGGCCGGTGGTGCGAGAGGCCTGCAGCCGAGATGTTCCGGCGAGAACGATGGCTCGGTGGGCGAGCAGGTCCTGCGCTGAAAGCGGTTCCAGGGCCTTCGCCAGGGGATGATGGGGGGCGACGCAGAACACGAAATCGACCGAGCCGAGTGTGCGCAGGCTGAACCGCGTCGAGGCCAGCGCCTGATGCGGTGCATCGTAGGGGGCGCCGATGATCAGGTCGGCGCGACCCTCAAGAAGCGCTTCCCAGGCACCGTCGAGCACTTCGTAGGAAAACACCAGTCGGGTAGGCGCGCGGCTTCGATGAAAGTCGCGGATCAGCGGCGTGAGGGCTTCGAAATCGATGATG
>CAIKZV010000658.1 GCA_903831925.1 uncultured Burkholderiales bacterium | reverse complement strand
CCGGGGTGTCGACGATCCGGACCGCAGGGCCCTGCCCTTGATCGCCGGAAGTCAGATTGCCGAACTCCATCTTGACCAGCTTGGAGCCAAGCTGGCGACGGATGATCGGCAGCTTGCCGGCGGCGAGCATCGGCTTGTGAACATAGAACTCATCCGGGTTGACCGCGCCCTGCACCACCGTCTCGCCCAGACCCCAGGCACTGGTGATCAGGACAGCATTCGGAAACCCCGACTCGGTATCAATCGTGAACATCACGCCCGAGGCGCCCAGATCGCTGCGCACCATGCGCTGCACGCCGACCGACAGCGCGACATCTGCATGCGCAAAGCCCTTGTGGACCCGATAGGAAATCGCCCTGTCGTTATAGAGCGAGGCAAAGACATGGCGCAGGCGATCAAGCACCGCGTCGATGCCGACCACGTTCAGGAAGGTCTCCTGCTGACCGGCAAAGGATGCGTCCGGAAGGTCTTCAGCGGTGGCGGACGATCGGACCGCAACTGATATTTCACCTGAAGATGTCGTTTCAAGAGATTGATAATATTCTCGAATTTCTTTTTCAAGACGTGCAGGCAGCGGCGCCTCGACCACCCATTTCCGGATATCGGCGCCACACTGCTCCAGCGCCTTCACATCGTCGACATCGAGGCCGTCCAGGCGAGCACGAATCCGCTCGACCAGTTTGTTCTCAGCAAGAAAGTCGTTGAAGGCCAGCGCGGTGGTCGCGAAGCCACCGGGCACGCGCACACCCGCGCCGGCAAGTTGACTGATCAGTTCGCCAAGCGATGCGTTCTTGCCGCCGACCGATTCGACATCGGTCATGCGCAAGGCATCAAGCGAAACGACGTAGCGTCCGTCGTGTTTGTTCATGGGAGTTTCCTGGGAGGTTTGAAAATCGGTAAGAGCGCTGTAGTCGTACCGCGACGCCTCGACAACTCGCACACGCTACGACTGCAACACTCGAGCGCATTACAGCCCGATAATCGACAGATTCTACTTCGCCGAGATCTGAATGCCTGATTCCAGCACGAGCGTTCCGGAGCGCACCGCCTTTTTCGTGTCGGACGGCACCGGCATCACCGCCGAAACCTTCGGACATTCGATCCTCTCGCAGTTCGAAGGCTTGCGCTTGCGCCAGGTCAGGCTTCCCTTCATCGATGAGCTGCCCAAGGCCGAAGACGCGGTCGATCGCATCAACCAGCAGGGCATCATCGACGGCAGTCGCCCGATTGTTTTCAGTACGCTGGTCAATCCGCAGATCAATGCGATCGTTCGAACCGCCAATGCGATGTTCATGGACCTGATCGCCGCCTTCGTGGAGCCGCTGGAAGCCGAGTTCGGCATCAAGTCGACCCATACGATCGGTCGCTTCCACTCTGTCGCCGAGTCGGACACCTACAAAAAACGCATCGAGGCGATTCATTTCGCGATGTCACACGATGACGGCCAGATGCACAAGGAACTTGATCAATCAGATGTCATCCTGGTGGGGGTCTCCCGATCGGGCAAGACGCCGACCAGCCTTTATCTGGCGGTGCAGCATGGCGTGAAGGCCGCCAATTACCCGCTGATCCCGGATGACTTTGATCGCGGCAAGCTGCCGGCCGAGCTCTATCGCTACAAATCGAAGCTCTTCGGACTGACGATTGCGCCCGAGCGGCTGGCCGAGGTTCGCAACGAACGCCGTCCGGGCAGTCGCTATGCCTCACTCGAGACCTGCCGCACCGAAGTGAATCAGGCCGAAGCGATGATGCGGCGAGAGAATATTCCCTGGCTGTCCTCGACCACCAAGTCGATCGAGGAAATCGCGACCACGGTGATGACCCTGCTGGAGCAGCAGTGATCAGTCGAGCAGGCCGCGCTGACGGCGCTGCTCAAACAGGCACAGTGCGCCGGCTGCGGCCACATTCAAGGACTCGACGCCCTCGGCCTGGGGGATCCTGACCCAACGGTCGGTGTCGGCGGCAACCGGTGCACTGATGCCATCGCCTTCGCTGCCCAGCAGCCACAGGCACGGCGCGCGAAGCTCACTGCGATACAGCGATTCGGCCTGACTTGCCCGGGTGCCGATTGCCTCGATGCGCAGGCGTTCACGCACATCAGGCCAGGCAACCGCCTCATGGATCGACAGGTGAAAATGCGCCCCCATCCCCGCTCGCAGCACCTTGGGCGACCAGCACCAGGCAGTGCCCGGCGCGGTGAACACGGTTGTGATACCTGCCGCGGCGCAGGTCCGCAACAAGGTGCCGACATTGCCAGGATCCTGCAGCCGATCGAGGTAGACCGCGTCGAGTTCGATGGTGTCGGGCAAGGACGGATTGGGCGTTGCGACGATGAAGGCGATGCCGACACCCTGCGCAAGGGTGGACAGACTCGCAAAGAGTGCATCGGCGACGATGGCAGGAACGACCGCGTGCCGCGCCATCAATTCGGTCACCTCAGGGTGTGCGGCGCCCGATTCGCTCACGATCGACGACAGCGGCGACCCGTGCCGCTGCAGATAGGCTTCGCAAAGGTGGATACCCTCGAGCACTGATCGACCGAGGCGACGACGCTCGCGCGCCGATCCTGACAGATCGACAAACTCGCGATACAGCGGGTTGTCGCGAGAGCTGATTCGCCGCGCCCCCCCGGTCATGAGGACAGGACCTCGCGAACCGGGGCGAAACTGCGGCGATGCGCGATGCACGGGCCATGGCGCTTGAGCGACGCGAGATGCAGCGCCGTGCCATAGCCTTTGTGCCGATCAAAGCCGTACTCGGGATGCAGGCCGTGCAGCAAGTGCATCAGCCGGTCGCGCTCGACCTTGGCCAGTATCGAGGCGGCCGAGATGCAGGCTTCGGTGGCATCGCCGCCGACGATCAGCTCGACGCCACACGCCAGTCGCGGCGACTGATTGCCGTCGACCCGGGCCAGGGTCGGCAACACAGGCAGAGCCTCGACCGCGCGGCGCATCGCCAGCAGCGAGGCCTGCAGAATATTGAGCTCGTCGATCTCATCGACACTCGCCTGCCCGATCGCCCACCCCAACGAAGCCTCACGGATGGCGATCGCCAGCGCCTCCCGACGGGTTTGCGACAGCTTCTTGGAGTCGCGCAGACCGTCGATCGCACGCGCCGGATCGAGAATGACCGCGGCGGCCACGACCGGCCCGGCCAGTGGCCCACGCCCTGCCTCATCCACTCCGCAGACGACACGGGTATCGAAGCCCAGCAACAGCCCGCTCTGGCCGACTGGGCCCTTGTCGCCGCGCTGCCCTGCCGCGCGCAGGCTGTCGCTTGCGCGGGTCATCCGCGGCTGCCCGCGCGCTGCTCGCGCATCGAGAGCAAGGCCTGAGCCGCCCGCGTGGCGGTATCGCAGCGAAGGCTGTCGTGCAGTTCGGCAAAGCGATCCTGAAGGCGGGCGGCAACCGAGGGATCATCGAGCTGCGCCAGCAGGGCCGCGCCCATCGCCTCGGGGGTGGCGGCAGCCTGGATGAACTCGGGCACCACCCAGTCCTTGCACAGGATGTTGGGCAGGCCGACCCAGGGCAAATACCCCATCCGGCGCATGATCTGGTAGCTCGCCCAGGCCATCTTGTAGGCGATCACCATCGGCTTTCGAAAGAGGGCCACTTCTAGGGTCGCGGTGCCGCTGGCGACCAGCACCGCATCGGCGGCGGCGATTGCCTCGTGCGAGTGGCCCATGACCAGGCGGCAATCGGTGCCGTCGGGCAACGCGCCGCCTGCCAACAGTCCTCGCAGACGTGCAAAGAGTCGCTCGGTGGCCGCCGGCACGACGAAGATCAGATCAGGCCGACGCTGCGCCAGCCAGGCGATGGTCCGCACGAAGGCCGGTGCAATGTAGGTGATCTCGCCGCCTCGACTGCCGGGCATCACCGTTACGATCTGCCGCCCGGGCGGCAAGCCCAGTCGGGCGCGGGCACCTTCGACATCGGCCTGCAGGGGAATCGCATCCGCAAGCGGATGGCCGACATAGGTCGCGGCGATCCCGGCATCGTCGTAAATCTTCTTCTCGAACGGAAAGACCAGCAGCATATGGTCGACCGACTGGCGGATGGCATCGATCCGGTGACCGCGCCAGGCCCAGATCGAGGGGCCGATAAAATGCGCCACCTTGATGCCCGATTGACGCAGCGAGCGCTCCAGCCCGAGGTTGAAATCCGGCGCATCGACGCCGACAAACACTTCCGGGCGCCACTGCAGCAGTCGGTCCCGCAACTGCGAGCGCATCGATCGAAGCCGGGGATATTCGCGCACCACCTCGGCATAGCCGCGCACCGCCAGCGCCTCGCAATGCCACCAGGCATCAAAGCCCTGGTCGATCATCGCGGGCCCACCGATCCCCCTGGCCTGCAGCAGGGTCGGATCACCGAGCTCGCCTTTGAGGCCACCGAGCACCGCTGCGGCAAGCAGGTCCCCGGAGGTCTCTCCGGCGACCATCCCGAGGCTGAAGGCATCGGCCGGGCTTGTGGTCACGCTTCGGTCGCCCGTCGTGCGCAAACAGCCATCAGCGGACGATGCCGCGGCTGACCTTGGCAAGAAAATCGCTCAGCAGGCGCAAGGCATCGGCCGACGCGCTTGCAGGTGTCGCGCTCAAGGCCCCGAGCTCGGCGTCGAGTTGCGATCTGGCTTGCTGCAAGGTCAGCTCAGACCGATAGACCGTCTTGTAGGCCTGCTTGAGAGCCTGAATGGTCTCGGCATCAAAGCCGCGCCGACGCAGACCTTCGGTATTCAGACCATGGGCTGCGGCGGTGTTGCCCGAAGCCATCACGAAGGGCGGAATATCGTGCAGCACGACCGTGCCGACGCCGGTCATGGCATGCGCGCCGATCTTGCAGAACTG
>CAIKZV010000657.1 GCA_903831925.1 uncultured Burkholderiales bacterium | reverse complement strand
TGGGCCTTAACGATACCGTGCGCTGAACAGTGCGATCAATCGTCCACAGTGTCGTGCGCCTGAGCGCACGAATGTTCAGCTCACCGACAGATGCGACAGCCTGACTCAGAGCGCGACGGGTAAACCACTGGTGAACCAGTCGTGACCCGCATGCGACGAATTGGCCTGGCGCAGGTGACTGACATGTGCCTGTCAGACGACCGGATCGACGTTTACCGTCTGGTGACGCAGCGGACCCTTGATCGCGAAACGGACATGGCCGTCGATGAGGGCAAACAGCGTGTGATCCTTGCCGATGCCGACGTTCAGGCCGGGATGGAAGGTCGTGCCACGCTGGCGCACGATGATCGAGCCGGCATTGATCGCTTCGCTGCCATAAACCTTCACACCGAGTCGCTTCGATTCGGAATCGCGACCGTTGCGGGTTGAGCCGCCGCCTTTTTTCTGTGCCATGGTGAATTACTCTTTTCGATGACTCATTCGGTAAATCGGGTCGGACACATCAGCCCGACTAAATCGGCCCGACTGGTGTGGTCTGGCGAGGTGATCAGGCGGCTGCCTGCGGCAGCTCGGCATTGGCCGAACCCAGCTCGGAGGCAATCTTGCCGATGAACAGCTCGGTGTAGTTCTGGCGATGACCCTGACGCTTCTGGTAGTGCTTGCGACGGCGCATCTTGAAGATGCGGACCTTGTCGCCGCGGCCGTGCGACAGCACAGTCACCGACACCGATGCACCGGCCACCAGCGGCGAGCCGATGGCGAACTGATCGCCGCTGCCCACTGCCAGCACCTGATCGATCACGAGTTCGGCGCCGACATCGGCGGCCAACTGCTCGACCTTGAGTTTTTCACCAGCCGACACTTTGTACTGCTTGCCGCCGGTTTTGATGACCGCGTACATGATGGAACCTCTGAAGTTTTGGCGCTGCCTCAAGACATGTTGTCGGGCAGGGAACCCGAAATGTTACGAAATCTGGCCTTGTGGGTCAAGTAGCCGACTGTCAGTCGCACGAATCGCTATACTCGACGCGACTCAAACCGCCGCTTCCATCGTGCCAGCCTTTTCCCTGCCAGCAGACATTGCCGCCGACCTGCTTGAGGTCGATCGAACCATCGGCCAGCGGCTGCGATCCGAGGTCGAGCTGGTCAATACCATCGGCAGCTACATCATCGGCTCAGGCGGCAAACGCCTGCGGCCGATTCTGGTTCTGCTCTTTGCGCGCGGGCTGGGCTACAGCGAGTCGCACCGGGGCGAGTCCCACCATGTGCTGCTCGCTGCGGTGATCGAATTCATCCACACCGCGACGCTGCTGCATGACGACGTGGTCGACGAATCCGAACTGCGGCGCGGTCGCGAGACCGCCAATGCCAGCTTCGGCAACGCCGCCTCGGTCCTGGTGGGCGACTTCCTCTATTCGCGCGCCTTCCAGATGATGGTCGAGGTCGACCGCATGGCGGTCATGCGGATACTCGGTGATGCCACCAACATCATTGCCGAAGGCGAGGTCCTGCAGCTCATGAACTGCAATGATCCCGATGTCGATGAGGCGCGCTACCTGCAGGTCATCCGCTACAAAACCGCTCGCCTCTTCGAGGCGGCCGCACGGCTCGGCGCCGTCCTGGCCGATGCCAGCCCTGAGGTCGAGGAAGCGGCGGCCGAATTCGGGCGCCGCATCGGCACCGCCTTTCAGCTGATCGACGATGCGCTCGACTATTCGGGCGTGACCGCAGACATCGGCAAGAACGTCGGCGACGACC
The DNA here is from genome assembly GCA_903831925.1 of uncultured Burkholderiales bacterium. GTDB lineage: Bacteria > Pseudomonadota > Gammaproteobacteria > Burkholderiales > Burkholderiaceae_E > UBA4615. Next base: position 306 of record CAIKZV010000657.1, on the reverse strand, counting down.
TGCGTGAAGGCAAACCCACGCTGCCTTTGATCCATGTAATGCGGCATGGCAGCGACACCGAGCGGGCACTGGTGCGTGCGGCCATCGAGCAGGGGCACACCGATCAGTTCGACGCGATCATGGCTGCAGTCAATTCAACCGGCGCGCTCGAATTCACGCGTCAGCGCGCCCGCGACGAAGCCGATGCAGGCCAGGCGGCACTCGCCGTGATGCCGGACTCACCCTACCGGCAGGCACTGATGACGATTGCCGACATGTCGGTCGCCCGCGACCGCTGACCGCCCCCAGGCTCTGCGTCAGCCGCGA
>CAIKZV010000656.1 GCA_903831925.1 uncultured Burkholderiales bacterium | reverse complement strand
GCGGCCAGCAGGTCAGCGTCGACGCCGGCCTGCAGGCGCAGGGCGATCCGGTGGCTGTCTGACGGTGAGGAGGCTGGTCGGCGGTCAGGGCGGGTGTGCATGGCTGACACAGTCGCACAGGCCGTGCGGTCAGGCTGTGAAGGAATGCGTGTTCATGCCATCGGCCCACAGGCCTGCGGGGCCGATCCCGACACGCGACGGCCCGATCCATGACCCGCGCCACCCCCGCGATTACCGGGCGCGGCGCTTGAACGGCAGGCTGCTGGTGAGGCCGCCGTCGACCGCAATCGCCTGGCCGTTGACATAGGAGGCGTCGTCGCTGGCCAGAAAGAGCGCCATGGCGGCGATTTCCTGGGGCAGGCCGAAGCGCTGCAGCGGATTGATCTGGCCGAGCTTGTCCTGGCTGCCGGCGGCTCGCGCCCGCTCGAAGATTGGCTTCGTCATGCCGGTTTCGATCAGACCGGGGCAGATTGCATTGACCCGCACGCCAGTGCCCCAGTAGGTGTTGGCGCCGGTCTGCACCAGACTCACCACACCGGCCTTGCTGGCGCTGTAGGGATTGCCGCCGGCATTGGCGCGCAGCCCGGCGACCGACGCGGTGCAGATGATCGAGCCATGGCCCTGCGCCGCCATATGCCCGCCGGCATGCTTGAGCGCCAGAAAGGGGCCGATCAGATTGACCCGCAGGACTTCCTGCCACTGGGCAACCGTCTGCTCGGACATCGGCACGTCGCCGCCGCTGATGCCGGCGTTGGCATAGAAGACCTCCAGGCCGCCGAGCTCGGCGACTGCGCGTGCGACCAGCGCCTGCACATCGGCTTCATTGCCGACGTCGGCGGCTGCCGCGATCGCCTTGCCGCCGTCGGCGACGATCATGGCCACTGTCTCGCTGACTGACTCGATGTTCTTGTCGACCGCCATCACAGCTGCGCCTTCGGCGGCAAAGAGCCGCGCCGAGGCGCGTCCGATGCCACTGCCGGCGCCGGTCACGATGGCCCGTTTTCCGGCCAGGCGCTTGCCGGCACGCGCCGGGTCGCCGCCGATGGCGCGATCTGCAGGATTCATTGTCATGTCAACCTCCGTCTCTGTCAGGCCCTGTACGATACCGGGATGAATCCGTCCAGCCAAAGCAACGCCCTGACCGACGCAGAGATCGAAACGCTCGAAGAGCGACTGTCTGCGATTGATCCCGATGATTCGATGGCCGTCGAAGAACTCGATGGCTTTTGCGCTGCGCTCGCGTGCTCGCCCGAGCCGATCGCGCGCGAGGAGTGGCTGCCGCTGGTGCTCGGCGAGTCCGATCGCGCCGAGCGGGCGCTGCGCGGCGAGGGCGACGACGCTTCGTTGCTGCGCCTCATCGATCGGCATCGCGAATCGGTGGCCGCCATGCTCTTCGAAGGCGAGGGTTTTGCGCCGATCCTGGCCTATGACGACGATGGCCATGCCTGGGGCAATGCCTGGGCGATCGGCTTCGCGCGCGGGATGTCCTTGCGCCCTGATGCCTGGTCGGCGCTCGAGGACGACGATGACTATGCCGATGCGCTCGAGCCGGTCATGCGCCTGCTGGCCGATGCCCAGCGCAGCATGGAAGACGACGACGATGAGCCGGATGACGGTGTCGACGCTGATTACGACGACGAGGGCACCGACTACGAGCCGATTGCCGACGATGAGCGCGAGGCGGTGATCCACCAGATGCTCGACGGCATGCAGGACGTCTACGATTTTTTCCGCGAAGCCCGTGAGCGCGCTCTGTCGCCGGCGACGGTGCGCCGCGATCAGCCCAAGGTCGGCCGCAATGACCCCTGCCCGTGCGGCAGCGGTCGAAAATTCAAAAGCTGCTGCGGCGCCGAGCGCGCGAGCTGATTTCGCGATAACGGAAGTCGCCCGCCCCGCGGCGGGTGCATCACCCGGATAGACTGCGACCATGCAAGACGGCATCGATTCGCGCTACGCATGGTTGAGGTTGTCGGTCACGCTGGCGCTAATGACCATCGGCGCAACCGGCATGTTTGTCATCAGCGTTGCGATGCCGGCAGTGCAGGCCGATTTCGGCATCGATCGCTCCAGCGTCTCGACGCCCTACACCCTGCTGATGATCGGCTTTGGCATCGGCGGCATCCTGATGGGTCGGCTTGCCGATCGCTTCGGCGTCTCGGTGCCGGTGGCCATCGGCGCCTTCGGCCTGGGAGGCGGGTTCATCGCGGCCGGGCTGGCGCCGGGCATCGTCACCTTCGGTATCGTGCACGGCATCCTGATTGGCCTGCTCGGCACCTCCGCCACCTTTTCGCCGCTGGTGGCCGATACGTCGCTGTGGTTCGAGCGCCGTCGCGGGCTGGCAGTGGCGATCTGCGCCAGCGGCAACTATCTGGGTGGCGCCTTCTGGCCGCCGATCGTTCAGCACTTCATCGAAACCGTCGGCTGGCGCCAGACTTACATCGGCATCGGCGTGATGTGCCTGCTCACGATGCTGCCGCTGTCGCTGCTGCTGCGCCGGCGCCCGCCGGGGGTCGTCAAGGCGACGCCGACCGATCTGGGTAATGCCGCTGCCTCACCGGTGGCCGCTGCGGTGCCGTCGCAGATCGGACAGACCGGACCGTTGCGCCCGCTGGGCATGTCGCCGGCCGCCTTGCAGACCCTGCTGTGCATCGCCGGCGTCGCCTGCTGCGTCGCGATGGCCATGCCGCAGGTCCATATCGTGGCCTATTGCAGCGACCTCGGTTTCGGCCCGGCTCGCGGCGCTCAGATGCTGGCACTGATGCTCGGATTCGGTGTCATCAGCCGGCTGGCATCGGGCTGGATCTCCGATCGCATCGGCGGGCTTCGTACGCTGCTGCTCGGCTCGATTCTGCAGGGGCTGGCGCTGCTGCTCTTTCTGCCCTTCGACGGGCTGGCGTCGCTCTATGTAATCTCGGCCCTCTTCGGCCTCTTCCAGGGCGGCATCGTGCCTTCCTACGCCCTGATCATTCGCGAAAACTTCCCGCCCTCGCAGGCCGGCGGCCGCGTCGCCGTGGTGATCAGCTCGACGCTGCTCGGAATGGCGCTGGGTGGCTGGATGTCGGGCGCGGTCTTCGATTACACCGGCTCCTATCACGCAGCCTTCATCAATGGCGTGGCCTGGAATCTGGTGAACCTGAGTATTGCGCTGCTGCTGCTGCGCCGCGCGATGCGTCTGCCCGGTCGGGGGCTGCCGCCGGTTGCGGTGGCTGCCTGAGCATCCGGGCCGGGCAGGCCTTCTGATTCGGCTGATGCTGCCGATTCGGCTCAGGCCTGTGGCCCGAGTGCCGGGACTTACTTGCCGTTGACGGTCGGCACGCCGGAGGGGTTGCCGGACAGGGTGCCCGAGGCATCGCCGGACGCGGCGGCGGTAATTGCGGTTGGCGAGCCTGCAACCGGTTTGACTGCAATATTGAGCGGTGTCGAGGCCGTGGCGGGCGCAATGGGTGTGCCGGTGCCGGAACCTGTCGAGGCGGCCGAGCCGGGCGTGTCGAGTTCGGAGCCCGCACCGCCGCAGCCGGCCATCAGGGTGACCGCTGCGAGCAGACTCGCCCTCAAGACACAAAGTCGATACAAATTCATGAAGCGACTTTAACCGCTGCGGGCCGTCAGCGGTTAACCGTCCGGAGCCTGCCTTCAACCGTCGTTCAGCCGCATCATCGCTGTCAGCAGCCGTGTCGGACAGTCGTTGTCGCGCGCCGGCCTGTCGCCGGGTCAGTGGGGTCGCCGGACTGTCAGCCGGGACGGTAGAGCGCCGCAGCGATCAGCCCGAAGAAGGTATCGGTCTGATCGGCCTGCAACCATCGCGAGGCCACCACCAGCTCGCGTTCCGGATCGATCCAGGTGACATGGCCACCCGCGCCGATCATGAAGTAGCTCGAGGCGCTGGCTGAAGGATAGACCGGCCTGGATGAGCGATTGAGCCAGGTCAGCATGCCGTAGAAGGGCGCGATCGGGCAGGGCGTGAGCATGCGCTCGATCCAGGCCGACGAGATCAGCGATTGGCCCTGCCACTGTCCGCCCTGCAGCATCAGCTGACCGATGCGGGCCTGGTCACGGGCAGAGATCGAGACGCCGCCGCCCCAATGCGTGCCGCCCGGCACCGACTGCACCCGTCGGGTCTTGCCGCCGGCATCCGGCAATTCGATGAAGCTGTCGTCATAGCCGACCCACTGCCAGTCGGCGCTCGCGCCCAGCGGCTGCATGATGGCTTCGCGAAACACCTCCGGCAGCGGCCGGCCGAAAAGATGCAGCAGCGCCAGCGAGAGCTGGTTGATGCGCACGTCGTTGTATTCCCAGAATCTGCCGGGTGCGCGCAGCGGCCTCGCATCGCCCTTCTTGCCTGCGGCCGGTGCGCCGCCGAAAGCCACGGTGCGATAGCGGTCGACCTGCTCCGGGATACCAAAGCAGCTGCCTTCCCATTCGCTGGTCTGCTGCAGCAGCTGGGTCCAGGTGATCTGGGCGTTGTGCGGCGAGCCGAAGCCGATATCGCTTGAGAGGTGAGCGCCCACTGGCGCGTCGGAATCAGGCAGCAAGCCACGGTCGTGGGCAACGCCGGCCAGCAGCGCGAGATAGGTCTTGGCGATGCTGAAGGTCAGGTCGGCCCGGTCGGGCTCGCCCCAGGCGGCGATCTCGACACCCTGGTGCAGGATCGAGCCGCTGGCCGGACCACGCGCATGGACCGGCCCTCGCAGCCGGTTATAGGGCGGCGGGTCGGCAAGGTGGATGCCCCAGTTCGCCGGGTCGGCCAGTGGGTCGCGGGCCCAGGGGGTTTCGTGCGCGGCGGCAAACGCGATCGCCTGTGCCAGCCAGGCGTCGCGAACCGCCAGATCGGACGGGTTGCTGCGGGCTGCCGAAGTGGCGTCGGAAATGGCGTCGGAAGTGACGTCGGACGGGCCGGCGGCAGTGGCCGGTGCGGTGGCGGAGGGCGGAATGGTCATCATCTGCCGATCCTATACGATGTCGCGAAGGCCGAATATCGAGGCCGCCTGATCCCCAGCAAGGCACGAACAAGGAGGAGTCGCACCATGCAGCACCCTGCCCCATCATCCGCCCTGGCCGGTGCACCGGCCGCCGGCGATATCGCCTCTGTCGCCCGCGGTCATACCCTGGGCGACCTGCTGCGGCGCACCGCCGCCCGCCTGCCCGACAAACCCGCGATCCGCTGCGGCGCCACCGCCTGGACCTTTCGCGAGTTCGACGCGGTGGTCAATCGGCTGGCCAATGGCCTGGCCGCCGGGCAGGCCGGCCTGCCGGTTGGCGCCGGTGACCGGGTCGCGATCCTCTCGCGCAACTCGCATACCTTCGCGGCGATCCGCTTTGCGCTCGCCCGGCTGGGGGCGGTGCTGGTGCCGATCAACTTCATGCTCAATGCCGACGAGGTCGCCTACATCCTGCGCCACTCGCAGGCGCGCCTGCTGGCGGTCGGGCCCGACATGGTGTCGCTCGGCGAGGCGGCGGCCGCCCGCGAGACCGCGGTCGAAAAAATCGTCTGGCTGGATGGCGAAGACCCGGCCGACAAGCCGGGCGCCCTGATCGGCTTCGATCAGTTGCTGTCGGCATCGACACAGGCGCCGGCGGTGGCGCTCGACTCGCGCATGCTCGCCAGATCATCTATACCAGCGGCACCGAGTCGCTGCCCAAGGGCGCGATGCTGACCCACGAGGCGGTCTGCTGGGAGTATGTGAGCTGCGTGATCGAAGGCGAGATCGCGCAGGCCGACATCCTGCTGCACGCCCTGCCGCTTTACCACTGCGCGCAGCTCGATGTGTTTCTGGGGCCGGCGATCTATGTGGGCGCGAGCAGCGTCATCACCGGCAAGCCCACGCCCGACAACATCCTCAGCCTGCTGGCCGCCGATCGCATCAATTCGTTTTTTGCGCCGCCGTCGATCTGGATTGCGCTGCTGCGCGCGCCGGCCTTTGATGCCACCGACCTGTCGGCGCTGCGCAAGGGCTATTACGGCGCGGCGATCATGCCGGTGGCGGTGCTCAAGGAGATCGCGCAGCGACTGCCGCAAATCCGCCTGTGGAACTTCTACGGCCAGACCGAGATCGCGCCGCTGGCCACCGTGCTCAAGCCCGAAGACCAGATGCGCAAGGCCGGCTCGGCCGGGCGCGCGGTGCTCAATGTCGAGACCCGGGTGGTTGATGACGCGATGCAGGATGTCAGGATCGGTGAGATCGGCGAGATCGTGCACCGCTCGCCGCAACTGCTCACCGGCTACTTCAACGATCCCGAGCGCACCGCAGCGTCGTTTGAGGGCGGCTGGTTTCACAGCGGCGATCTGGC
>CAIKZV010000655.1 GCA_903831925.1 uncultured Burkholderiales bacterium | reverse complement strand
CGGTGAGTTCCAGCCATGGCCTGCGGGTCGCCCGTTCTGGTCCCAACGGAAAAAGGGGGTAATCGTGTCCTTGTCGGCCGCCACAAACGACTCGATCAGTGCGTCCTTGATCGCTGGGTCCTTTTCTGCGGCAGTCCACACCGATGAAATCCAAGCATAGAGCGATTCCTCGCCAGGCATCGGCGCCACAAGCCTCATCACACCGGGCAACTGTTCGAAGAACTTCTCAGGCACCACCCATTTGGTTTCGCCGACTACGCCAGCTGGCGTCGGCCATTTCGGCAGTTTGCTCCAGTCGGTAGTCTTCATCTTTCCGTTGAACTGACTCAAGGGATAGAACATGACCTGATTGATTAGTGGCTGAACAGCCTTGGTCTCTTCTGCGCTGTCGCCCTTGAAGATACGCGGGATGGAGAATGCGAGTTCGGTGGACGACCGCACTACCGCCGTGATACCCGCAGGCTTCGTGCCCTTCCAGTTAGGACCGACCATCATATAGAAGCCAGGCTTGGTACCGTAGGGTTTGCCGATCTGGGCAAACTGATCGGTTCGCGCGTCATAGAGTGCATAGACCCAGAAACGGTCGCCGAAATTCGGTACCTGAAAGACCACCGGCTCCTTATCGAGTGCGTAGTAGCCCGCGCCATAGACAACGTCTTGATTCGGGCAAGTCACGAAAGTCTGCGCGGGGTCCACATAGTCGGTAAGCATGGCGGACTGATTGATCGGCGCCATCGGCACCACACCGCCGTTCAAGCCGGCGACATTGCCGTTCTGGCCAGACAGGTAGGCGAATCCGGCTCTGCGGTTATGCGAGTTGACCAGCGCATAACCCCAGACATAGGCCATCCTGCCAACCGTCTGCACATAGGCTTTGCTCATCGCGGTTCCGGCAGGCGGCGCGGGGACCTCGGCAGCGGTTTTGGGCAGCGGGACTTGTTGCGCCATGACGTTTGCCGTTGACGTCAGGCCAAGGATCAATGCCGACAGCAGGTGTCGGGCGGTCAGGTTGAATTTCATGGGTCGATTTATTGAAAGAAAATTTTTCAAGTGGTTATACACACTCGCGGCTCGATGCTCAATTCAGTGAGTCGCGAATCGAGAATCGTGCAGACAGAGTCGATGATCGAGGGCATGGTTTCGGGCTCAACCCCCAAGCGTGCGCCACAGCGTCTCGCTGCGCTCGGTCAGCCAGTGCCAGGCGGCATGGGCAATAAAGGCCGACAGCACGATATTCAGCGCCCGCTGCGGCAGCCCGACATGCCGGGCGGCCATCAGCAGCGGCAGCGCCACCGCCAGGACCGCCAGTTGGCCGATTTCAACACCCAGATTGAATGCGAGCAGGCCGCCCACCAGCCGGTCGCCGGCAAATTGAAGGCCATCGCCCAGAGCGAGGGCAAAACCCAGGCCATGGATCAGCCCGAAGAGTCCGGCCGTGATCCATCGGTGGCGCGGTTGCCCTGTGCTGAACATGTTGGCGACGGCCAACCCGATGATCGATGCGGCAATCGCCGTTTCCACTGCCGGTGCGAACCAGGGCATGTCCGGGGTGGCGCCGAGCGCTGCGGCCGCCAGGGTCAGCGAATGTCCGACGGTGAAGGCGGTGATCAGGCCTGCCATCGTCGACAGCCGTCGGATCGGAATGACCAGGCAGATGACGAACAGCAGGTGATCCATGCCGCCCAGCACATGCATCACGCCAAGACGCACGAAACGGGTCATCACATCGACAAGCCCGGCATCCAGCGGCACCGGCCCGGCATTGCCATGCAGCGACCACGCGCGCGTGCGGCCGTCGGGCAGCAGGGCCTGCAGCGACATCTGCGCCTTCAGTCCGAAACGATCGATCTTCGGGTCGATCGACAGCATCTGAACCGGCGCACTCACCGGCCAGCGCAGCAGCGCATCGACCATCACCTGGTCCCAGGGGACCTGCATGTCATCCGGCAATGCGGGCGAGGTCACATGGGCATAAGCGCTTTGCCAGGACGCATAAGGTCGCTCCGATTCGAGCGATGCGCGCCAGCCCTGCAGCGAGGGTGGCGCCACAGTCTTGCCGTCGATCCGCAATTCGAAGGCCTGCGGCAACCATCGCAGCACCCCTTCCTCGATGGCGCTGCTCGACCTGGGCATGTCGAGATAACCGGGACCGCGCTGCGGATAGTCCACATCACGCAATGCCCGCAGCGGAATGCGCACCACCATGTCGATCGACTGGGCCTCGGGATGGACCCAGCCCTGCAGCGTGGCCGAGGCGGGAATGTCGTGAGCCTGCGCCATCGCGCCGACACACAGGGTCAGCGCAAAGATCAGCTGCCGGATGCGGACGCTCAACACGCGCTTTGCGGAATCCGAGACGCTGGCAGCCTGCAAGAGGCTGTGCGCGCATTGACGCCAGGATGCCTCGGCATGAACATGGCCGGATGAGCCGCAAGCGGCCAGTGCAGGCGCCGCCGTGCGGCGACCCCATCGAAAAGAGGAAGACAACATGAAGCGTATCGTCGCATGGGGCCTGCTGTCCCTGGCAGTGGTGGTTCTGGGTCTGGGTTGCACCGGCAGTCCGCCGCCCGCTCCCGCGGCCAGCGGCGAAACGGCTCAGGCTCCCCGCTTCGAGGTCGATCCGCTGTGGCCCAAGCCGCTGCCCAAGAACTGGCGTATCGGCATGACGATCGGGGTGGGCGTGGATGCGCAGGACAACGTCTGGATCGTGCATCGCCCCGACACTCTGGGCTCGCAGGAAAAGCTCGCTGCCTCAACGCCGCCTGTGGCCGACTGCTGCGTGGCGGCACCCCCGGTGCTGGTCTTCAACCCGGCGGGCGATCTGATCGGGGCCTGGGGTCTGGCGCCCGGTGCTCGCGGCGCAGAGGGCTACGACTGGCCTGCGTCCAATCACGGCATCACGGTCGACTACAAGGGCAATGTCTGGATCGGCGGCAACGGCGCCGATGACGGACATGTGCTCAAGTTCACCCAGTCGGGCAAGTTCCTGATGCAGATCGGCAAGCCCAAGGCGAGTACGGGCAGCAATGATCTGGTCAACCTCAATCGCCCGGCGAAAGTTTTCGTCGATGCCAAGGCCAATGAGGCTTATGTGGCCGACGGCTACGGCAACAAGCGGGTCATTGTTTTCGATGCCGATACCGGCGCCTACAAGCG
>CAIKZV010000654.1 GCA_903831925.1 uncultured Burkholderiales bacterium | reverse complement strand
ATGTGCCGCGGCTTCTTGTAGCCGGTCAGGCGCTCGGCGCACCAGTCACGAACCGCCTTTTCGGTGAGCGCCGGGTCCTTGCGCACCACGAAGACCTTGATCGCCTCGCCCGAATGCTCGTCGGGAACACCGACCGCTGCACACTCGAGCACACCGGGCAGTGCGACGATCACTTCTTCGATCTCGTTCGGAAACACATTGAAGCCCGAGACGATGATCATGTCCTTCTTGCGATCGACGATCTTCACGAAGCCCTTGAAATCCATCACGCCGATATCGCCGGTCTTGAAGAATCCATCGGCGGTCATTGCGCGGGCGGTCTCCTCGGGCTGCTGCCAGTAACCCTGCATGACCTGCGGTCCGCGGATACAGATCTCGCCGCGCTCACCCGACGGCACATCATGACCGGCGTCGTCACGGATCGCGACTTCAACCGAGCTGACCGGCAGACCGACCGTGCCATTGAAGGCGGTGCTGTTGACCGGATTGATGGTCCCGACCGCACAGGTCTCGGACAAGCCGAAACCCTCGCCCAGCGGCACGCCGGTGACCGCCAGCCATTTTTCGGCCACCGCCTGCTGGGTCGCCATGCCACCGCCTGCGGCAAACATCAGCTGCGAGAAGTCGAGCTTCGCGAACTCGGGGTTGTTGGCAAGCGCATTGAAAAGTGTATTGAGGCCCGGGAAATTGTTGACCGGATGCTTGGCAAGCACCTTGATCAGATCCGGGATGTCGCGCGGATTGGGCACCAGCAGATTGCAGCCGCCCGACTTCATGCCGAAGCCAAAACCCAGCGCAAGCATGTAGATGTGATAAAGCGGCAAGGCGCACAGCCCGGTAAACGGGGCCTCCTCGCCGTACTTCGCCTTGAACGCGCGATCGATTGGCAGGAACCAGGCTTCGCACTGAAGAATGGCCGCGATCACGTTGCGATGCGAGAGCATCGCGCCCTTCGACAGGCCGGTCGTCCCACCGGTGTATTGCAGAAAAGCGAGATCCTCACCGCTCACATTCGGCGCCTGATAGCGCATCGAGGCACCGGCAGACACTGCATCGGCAAATCGGCTTGCACCCGGCAGATCGAAAGGCGGCACCATCTTGCGCACATTGCGGATCGCAAAATCGATGATCCGGCCGCGAACCGCACCGAGCATCTCGCCGATCGAGGTCAGGAACACATGCTTGATGGCGGTATGCCCGATCACCTGCTGCAGGGTGTGCGCGAAATTCTCGAGGATCACGATCGCTTCGGCGCCCGAGTCCTTGAGCTGATGCTCGAGTTCGCGCGGTGTGTAGAGCGGATTGACGCAGACCGCGGTGCAACCGGCCCTCAGCACGCCGGCTGCAGCGACCGGAAATTGCAGGATATTCGGCAGCATGATCGCCACCCGCTTGCCCTTGCCCAGGCCCTTCGACTGCAACCAGGCGGCAAAGGCCTGCGATCGCCGGTCGAGTTCGCCATAGGACATGGGTTTGTCCATGCACAGATAGGCGGTGCGGGTGCTGTACTTCTTCAGGCTCTCGTCGATCAGCGCATTGAGAGACGGGTAAAGCGACGGATCGATATCGGCAGGAACGCCTTCAGGATAGGAACTGAGCCAAAAGCGATCCATGCCACCTCCTCGCGAGCGCTTGAGCACTCATTATTGAATGACTCGCCATGGCGTGACCATCGACGAAAGACCCGCGATGATAGCGCCGCCTTGCCGGGCATGGCGCACCCTGTCGAGCCGGCGTGCCCGTGATTCAATGCCGGCTCGACAGGCGAAAGACCGCAGGGGCAATCAGGGATGGCAATGATTCACAGTGGATTCGGTGTGCTGGCGATGCTCGGACTCGCATGGCTCGCCTCGGAGCGACGCGATCTGATCGCCTGGCGAACGGTCGCCGCAGGCATCGCACTGGCACTGGTGCTGATCGCGGCATTCACGTGGCTGCCCGGACTGAGCTGGCTGCTCGAACGCAGCAACGGTGTCCTCGATGCACTGATGCTGGCCAGTACCGCCGGCACGTCCTTCGTCTTCGGCTACCTCGGTGGTGGCGCCCTGCCCTTTACCCCGGTCAGTCCGGGCGCCGGGTTCGTGCTGGCCACCCAGGCGCTACCGCTGGTGCTGCTGATCTCGGCACTGTCGGCAGTGCTGTTTCACTGGGGCATTCTCAAGCGCGTGGTCGAGGCCTTCGCCTGGCTGCTCAATCGCACGCTGGGCATCGGCGGCGCGGTCGGCGTGTCGGCGGCAGCCAACGCCTTCGTCGGCATGATCGAAGGGCCGCTGGTGGTCAGACCCTGGCTGGCCACCATGAGTCGCGGCGAACTGTTCATGGTCATGAACTGCGGCATGGCCACGATCGCCGGCACGGTGCTGGTGCTCTATGCAACCATCCTCAAGCCGATCGTGCCGCAGGCGCTTGGCCATCTGCTGGTCGCCTCGGTGGTGGCCATTCCGGTAGCGATCGCGGTGGCCGCCCTCATGGTGCCGTCGGATCAGCCTGCCGATCGGTCGAACCTTGCGATGCAGCGCGAAGATGCGAGCGCGATCGCCGCACTGACGCGCGGCACCCTCGAAGGTCTGCAACTGCTGCTGAACATCGTCGCGATGCTGATTGTCTTCGTTGCGCTGGTCGCGCTGGTCGATCAGGGCCTCGCGCTTTTGCCGCCCGTGGCTGGCGCACCGGTATCGGCCGAACGGATCATGGGCAGCATCTTCGCGCCGCTGGCCTGGCTGGTGGGCATACCGTGGGACGAAGCCGGCACCGCCGGGCAGTTGCTTGGAAAGAAGACCGTCCTCAATGAATTCCTCGCCTTTGCCGACATGGCCTCGCTGCCGCCCGAGGCGATGTCGGCGCGCAGCCGACTGCTGATGACTTATGCCCTCGCAGGCTTTGCCAACTTCGGCAGCGTCGGCATCATGCTGGGCGGCATGGCGCCGCTGATGCCCGAGGAGCGTCGAGCCGAGGTCGGCCGACTCGCCATCCGGTCGCTGCCGGCCGGGCTCCTGTCGACCTGCATTACCGCCGCGCTTGTCGGCGTTCTGACCGGCTGATCTCACGCCACTGAGAACGCCACTGAGAACGCCCTCGGGAGGCCGCCGTCGGTCCGGGCCGGTTGACAAGCCCACCGGCTCGCGACTAGGCTCTGCGGATGACTTGCGTTTCGCTGACCCAGATTTCGATTCTGTCCCTGCTACGACTAGGCACGGGTCGGGGTCGTCTGCTGCCCATTCAGGGCGCCTGAGTACCAGTCAGTAACGCCACCCCGGCCCACCCGAACCCCGACCGAAACAGGGGGTGCCCGGGAGGCCAGCCGATAAGGCGTCTGCCTCTGCGCTCCATGTTCCGGTTGCAGACACCACCGCATCCGAAGGAGCCTTGAGATCATGATGAAATCGCCCGCCGGCAAATACCGCCCGTTTCCGGTCATCGACCTGCCCGACCGCCGTTGGCCCACCCGAACCATCGACGCGGCGCCCCGCTGGCTGTCGACCGACCTGCGCGATGGCAATCAGGCACTTTTCGAACCGATGGACACCGCGCGCAAGCTGCGCATGTTCGAAACCCTTCTGAAGATCGGCGTCAAGGAAATCGAGGTGGGGTTTCCTGCCGCCTCGCAGACAGACTTCGATTTCGTGCGCCACATCATCGAACAGGGCCTGGTGCCCGATGATGTCGTGATCAGCGTGCTGACCCAGGCCCGCGAAGACCTGATCACCCGCTCGGTCGAGTCGCTCGAGGGCGCCAAAAACGCCACGGTGCATCTTTACAACGCGACGGCACCGGTCTTTCGGCGCATCGTCTTCAATCTGAGCAAAGAGGAAGTGACCGAGCTGGCCATCAGCAGCACCCGGGTGGTCAAGCGCCTGCTGGCCGCGCGCCCGGGTACCAACTGGGGCTTTGAATACAGCCCCGAGGTGTTCTCCAGCACCGAACTCGAATTCGCACGTGATGTCTGCGTCGAAGTCATGAAGGAGTGGGGTGCCACGCCGCAAAGGCCGGTGATTCTCAATCTGCCCGCCACGGTCGAGTCGGCCACACCCAACATCTATGCCGACCAGATCGAATGGATGATCCGCAATCTGCCCAACCGTGAATCGGCCATCATTTCGCTGCATCCCCACAACGACCGCGGCACCGCCGTGGCCGCTGCCGAACTCGGTGTCATGGCGGGTGCCGACCGGGTCGAGGGTTGCCTCTTTGGCAACGGCGAGCGCACCGGCAATGTCGACCTGGTCACACTCGCACTGAACCTCTATTCGCAGGGCGTCGACCCCAAGCTCGACTTCTCCGACATCAATGAAGTGGCCCGCACGGTCGAGCACTGCAATCAGCTGCCGATCCATCCGCGTCATCCCTATGTCGGCGATCTGGTGTTCACCGCCTTCTCGGGTTCGCATCAGGACGCGATCAAGAAAGGGTTTGCCGTCCAGCAGCCCGACTCGCTCTGGGAAGTTCCCTATCTGCCGATCGACCCGGCCGATCTCGGCCGGACCTATGAGTCGGTCATCCGCGTCAACAGCCAGTCGGGCAAGGGCGGCATCTCATTCCTTCTCGAGCGCCACCATGGTCTGGTCATGCCGCGCCGCCTGCAGGTCGAGTTCAGCTCGATCGTGCAACGCCATACCGACGAGCATGGCACCGAGGTGACCGCCGACGACCTCTGGCGCCTCTTCAACACCGAATACCTCAATGACGACGCCCGCATCAAGCTGCTGGCGCACCGAATGGTCGGCACCGACGGCGGCCATCAGATCGACCTCACCGTGTCGATCGACGGCGTCACGCATGTGCTGCATGGCGAAGGCAATGGCCCGATCGATGCGGCCGTCCATGCGCTCGGCCTGCCCCTGCGTGTCGACAGCTATGAAGAGCGGTCGATCGACTCGGGGTCGGACGCGCGCGCGGTGGCCTTCATCGAGGCAACCACCGACGGCGTGACCGGTGCGCGTTTCGGCGTCGGCATCGATCGCAGCATCGTGGTGGCTTCGCTGCGGGCGCTGCTGAGCGCGGCCAACCGCTTCGGTCTGGCCGATCACGCCGGCAGCCAGGCGACGCGTCGCGCGGCCTGAGCCGCGGTCAGGCGACGCCCATCCGCCTGGCCATTTCCGCGCGCCACTGGGCGCGCGGCATGAAGCCAGGCAGTGAGCGCGCATGGCGCTCGGCCTCGTCCATGATCAGGCCATCATCACGAGACAGATCGACCGGGACCGCCAGGGGCTGCGTGACATACCAGGGCAGGTCCAGATAAAGCTCGAGCCGGTTGCCTTCCGGATCCTTGGCATAGACCGACAGGGCATTGCCATGGGTGATCGGGGCAATCTCGCGCAGCCCCTCGCTCTGAAGACGCGCGTGCATCAGCTTGAGTGTCGCCAGACTGTCGGCCTTGAGCGAAATCTGATTGATCACGTTGAAGCCCACATCGCCCGGACGTCCGCCCGCCATCACGATCTGATGATGCTCGTCGGGGTCGCGACTGAAAAAGACCAGATCGACGGCGCCTGAGGGCCGCTCCAGTCGGCCGCGATCGGTGACGGTGAATTCGAGAACCCTTGAATAGAAGTCCTCCATCAACGCCAGATCGGTGACAAAAAGACCGAAGTGACTGAAGCTCAGACCGGGGCGAGTCATGGTGTCTCCTTGGAATGTGATGTTTCTTTGTCGACCGGTCACATCGTGTGCTGGGGCGGTTCGACCTGAGCCGATGTATAACACCACCGCACCGTCACCGCGCCCGAAAGCAGGAGTCGATATGCACGAACACCACGATGTCGCGATCGTCGGTTATGGGCCGGTGGGCGCCACTCTGGCCAACCTGCTCGCACTGCGTGGGCTGCGCGTACTGGTCATCGAACGCGACGCCGACATCTATCGACTGCCCCGCGCGATCTCGCTCGACGCCGAGTGCATGCGGGTCATGCAGACGATCGGCGTGGCCGACACACTGCTGCCCATGATGAGGGTCGGCACCGGCATGCGCTTCGTCAATGCCGACGGACAGTTGCTGGTCGACTGGAGTCGCCCGCCCGAGATCGGCAACCAGGGCTGGCACCCGAGCTATCTCTATCACCAGCCGGTGCTCGAAGCGACGCTGCGCGCGCGACTCGCCGATCAAGCGTCGGTGAAAGTGCTGCTGCGACACGAGGTCTGCGCGATCGACTCGCAGCCCGACCGGGTCAGCCTGAAGATCGAGAACCTTGAACACGGCGGCCTGCTCGAAGCCAGTGCCGACTGGGTGATCGGCTGTGATGGCGCGCGCTCCTGCGTGCGTCGCGTCATGGGCATCGAACTCGATGACCTGGGTTCGCACGAACGCTGGCTGGTGGTCGATGTGATCCTCAAGCGGGACCGACCCGACCTTGGCGATCGAAGCATCCAGTTCTGCGACCCGGCCCGCCCGTCGACCTATGTCTGCGGGGTCGGCCGACGTCGACGGTGGGAGCTGATGCTGCTGCCGGGAGAAGACGCCGAGACCCTGTGCCGCCCGGAGCAGATCTGGTCGCTGCTGCGACGCTGGATCACCCCCGACGATGCCGAGCTCGAGCGCCCGGCGTGCTACACCTTCCATTCAGTTGTCGCCAAGGGTTGGCGTCGCGGTCGGCTCCTGATCGCAGGCGATGCGGCCCATCAGACGCCTCCCTTCATGGGCCAGGGACTGTGTGCAGGCATCCGCGATGCCTCGAATCTCGCCTGGAAACTCGCCGACCTGATCGACGCAACAGCCAGCGAGGACTTGCTCGACACCTATGAGAGCGAGCGATCACCGCATGTGCGCGAGTTCATCGAGACCACGCTCGGCCTGGGCCGGATCATCCAGGAAACCGATCCGCAAGCCGCACGACGACGCGACGCCCTGCTGCTGGACAAGCCGCTGACCCTGACCGCGCCGCGACCGCGACTCGGGCCGGGCGATCACGATGGCGGCGAGTTCTCGGGTCGACTCGCAGAGCAGCCCCGACTGGACGACGGCAGCCGGCTCGATGATGGCCTCGGCTATCGCCATGGGCTCCTGATCGAACCGGCGCTGGCCGCACAGATGCGCTTGCCCTGCGATGGCTCACTGGCGGTGGTGCCAGGCTCGGATGCTGCCTGCAGCGAGTGGCTGGCACGCCTGGGCGCCCGCGCGATCCTGATTCGTCCTGACCGCTATATCGCCGGCACTGCAGACAATGCCCCAGGGCTTGCCGCACTGCTCAGTCGGCATCATCGGGCCCGCACCCGATGAATCACGCGAGATCTCAGTACTTTTCGGGCACGTAGAGCTCGGGCGCAACCGGATGACGCAGGTAGTCCGGGTTGCGTACGCGCTCGGGCAAGACCACCGGTTCGCGCTCGACTTCTTCATAGTTGAACTGCTCGAGAAGATGCGCGATGCAATTGAGGCGGGCTTTTTTCTTGTCGACCGCCTGAACCAGCCACCAGGGCGCCTCGGGGATATGCGTGCGTTCCAGCATCGTCTCCTTGGCCCGGGTGTAGTCCTCCCAGCGACGGCGTGACTCCAGGTCCATCGGGCTGAGCTTCCACTGTTTCAGAGGATCGTGAATCCGCCCCAGAAAGCGAAGGTGCTGCTCATCGTCGGTGATCGAGAACCAGTACTTGATGACCTTGATGCCCGATCGCACCAGCATGCGCTCGAACTCGGGCACCGTCCGGAAGAACGCCTCATACTCTTCGTCAGTGCAAAACCCCATGACCCGCTCGACGCCAGCCCGGTTGTACCAACTGCGGTCGAACAGCACGATCTCTCCGGCGGCGGGCAGATGCGCGACATAGCGTTGAAAGTACCATTGCGTGCGTTCGCGGTCATTGGGAGCAGGCAGCGCCACCACACGGCAGACCCGCGGATTCAGGCGCTGAGTGATGCGCTTGATCACGCCGCCCTTGCCGGCTGAATCGCGACCTTCGAAAACGATGACTGCCTTGGTCTTCGTCTTGGCGACCCAGTCCT
>CAIKZV010000653.1 GCA_903831925.1 uncultured Burkholderiales bacterium | reverse complement strand
GGCTTGTTGGCACGCGCCTGCTCGAGACTCACCAGGGTCGGCCCCTTGCGGCTGGCATGCTGGGCACGCACGGTTTCGTAATCGGTGCGCAACTGCTCGAGATAGGACACCCGCGACTCATCGGACACCAGGTTCTGGGCCACCGGCACCGAGCGCGAGGCGTCGGTCACATGAATGACCGGGCCGGAATAATGCGGCGCGATCTTGACCGCGGTATGCACCCGCGAGGTGGTCGCCCCGCCGATCAGCAAGGGAATCTTGCGCATGCGGAACCACTCGTCGCGCTCCATCTCGGCGGCGACATAGGCCATTTCTTCCAGCGACGGCGTGATCAGACCCGACAGGCCGATCATGTCGGCGCCTTCGACCTTGGCGCGCGCAAGAATCTCGTTGCACGGGACCATCACACCCATGTTGACCACGTCGAAGTTGTTGCACTGGAGCACGACGGTCACGATGTTCTTGCCGATGTCGTGGACATCGCCCTTGACGGTGGCGATCACGATCTTGCCGCGGGCCCGCAGATCGCCGGCCGCTGCCTTTTCGGCCTCGATATAGGGCACCAGATGAGCGACCGCCTGCTTCATGACGCGGGCCGACTTCACCACCTGCGGCAGGAACATCTTGCCGGCGCCAAAGAGATCGCCGACCACATTCATGCCGTCCATCAGCGGGCCTTCGATCACCTCGATCGGACGCCCGCCGCGGGCTTCGATCTCCAGGCGCGCCGACTCGGTGTCCTCGACCACGAATTGGGTAATGCCATGGATGAGCGCATGCGACAGCCGCTGCGCGACCGGCTGGGCCCGCCAGGCGAGGTCTTCCTCGCGACGTGCCGCGCCGCCGGTGAGGGTCGACGCGAATTCGATCATGCGTTCGGTTGCGGTCTTGCCATGGTCGGGTGAATCAGGCGCCACGGCAGGTGGCCGATTGAGCACGATCGACTCGACCCGCTCGAGCAGCGGCGCGGGGATCTGTTCGTAGACACCGAGCTGGCCGGCATTCACGATGCCCATCGTCATGCCGGCTTGAATCGCGTGATAGAGGAAGACCGTGTGGATTGCCTCGCGCGCAGGGTCATTGCCCCGGAACGAGAAGGACACGTTCGAGACACCGCCCGACACCTTGGCATGGGGCAGATTGGCGCGAATCCAGCGGGTCGCCTCGATGAAATCGACGCCGTAGTTGTCGTGCTCGGCAATGCCGGTGGCGATCGCAAAAATATTGGGGTCGAAGATGATGTCCTCGGCCGGAAAGCCCACCTGCTCGGTGAGCAGCCGGTAGGCCCGCTGGCAGATCGAGGTCTTGCGCTCGAAGGTATCGGCCTGCCCCTGCTCGTCGAAGGCCATCACGATGACGGCCGCGCCATAGCGCCGGCACAGCCTGGCCTGGCGCAGGAACTCGGCCTCGCCTTCTTTCATCGAGATGCTGTTGACGATGGATTTGCCCTGCACGCAGCGCAATCCGGCCTCGATCACCGACCACTTGGAGGAGTCGATCATGATCGGCACCCGCGCGATGTCGGGCTCGGAGGCGATCAGATTCAGGAAGCGCGACATCGCAGCGACCGAATCGAGCATCGCCTCGTCCATGTTGATGTCGATGACCTGCGCGCCGTTTTCGACCTGCTGGCGGGCGACCGCCAAGGCGTCGTCGTAGCGGCCTTCGAGCACCATGCGGGCGAATGCTTTCGAGCCGGTGACGTTGGTCCGCTCGCCTACATTGACGTAGAG
>CAIKZV010000652.1 GCA_903831925.1 uncultured Burkholderiales bacterium | reverse complement strand
GGCCGCAGGCGGATTCGGGCAAATGCTCGATGGGGTCGAGATGGTCAAGCGCGCCTGGTCGAACTTCAACGTTCCCAGCGCCATGCTGCCGACCGTCGATCTCGATGAGCTCGACAAGCGGATCGCCGACCTCAAGGCGGTCGAGCAGTGGCTCAATGTCAACCAGAGCATGCTGCACAACACCATCCAGGGGCTCGAAATCCAGCGCGGCACGCTCGCGGCGATCAGGGCGTTCAGCGAGCAGGCAGGCATACCGTCCCCGATGGCCGCGATGGCGAAGGCCGCAAGTCCGGCGCCCAAAACCTCGCCATTTGCGACCGACGGCTGGCCGTTGAAGCCGCCGTCTGCCCGACCCGAACCCGAGACGGCGGCAAAGCCTGCGCAGGCCGCTGCCCGGCCGCAGGCTCAGGAGCCGCCACCGCAAAAGCCGCCGGCCCCTGAGCCTGCGGCACACGCTGAATCGGCCCCGGGCATCGACCCGAGCGCCTGGTGGTCGATGCTGCAAAACAGCTTTTCGCAGATCGCTCAGGCGGCGGCCAGCGCGTCACTCCTGCCGGGGCTTGCTGCCGGCGACAAGACGCCGACCCGCTCGCGCGCGAAATCCGCTGCAAAGGGCGGCACAGCGGGCAAGAAGCAGGCCGCTGCAAACACGCGCCAGCGCGCCGCACCGGCAAAGCGCAGGGCTTCATGACGCGCTTTCGGTATGGCCATGCCACCCATCCCAACTGGCGCATGGCCACCGAACTGGCGCTTGCCCAGGTCGAAGGCCGGCTCAACCAGCCGGGCTGGGCCAAGGATGCCAATCTGGGCGTGGTCTATCTGAGCGCCGAGTACGCCCCGCACACCGCAGACATCATCTCGCTGCTCGAAGCGCGCACCGGCGTGCGCGACTGGGCCGGCACCTGCGGCCATGCCATCGTCTCGACCGGCGTCGAATACGACAGCGAGCCGGCGATCGCCATCATGCTGCTCGATCTGCCCGACGACAGCTTCAGCGTCTTTTCCGGGGCGACACCACCGCCCGCGGCGGGCGAGCGCACGCAAAGTGGCGCAGTCGCCGCCCAGGCAGCACTGATCCATGCCGATCCGGCCACGCCCGATCTGGCAGAGCTGATCGGCGACATGGCCGGCAAGGTCGGCGGCGGCATGATGTTTGGCGGCAGCGCGAGCGGGCGCACCGAGCCGCTTGTCCAGGTCGCCAATCAGGTGCTCTCGGGCGGCCTGTCGGGCGTGGTGTTTTCCTCAGAGGTCGACCTGCGGATGCGGGTGACCCAGGGTTGCCGACCGCTGGCCGGTGAGCATGTGATCTCGGCCTGCCAGTCCAACCTGATTCGCACGCTCGATGGTCGCCCGGCACTGGACGTGCTGCTGACCGACCTCGGTGTCTCGGAGGCCGCGCGGGCCAGCAACGACGGCGAGACCCTGCTGCGCGCGCTGCCGGCCGACCGCTTGCGCAACGGCCTGCTGGTGGGCCTGGCCGACGGCGATGCGCCGCCGCGCGGCCCGCGCCCGGGGTTTGGCGACTATGTGGTGCGCAATCTGGTGGGCATCGATCCGCACAACCGGCTGCTGGCGGTGGCCGCCGTGCCGCAGGAAGGCGATCGGGCGGTCTTTTGCACGCGCGATGCGCAGGCAGCCCGTGCCGACCTGATGCGCATCTGCACCGAGCTGCGCGAAGAACTCGAAACTGATTCGCTCGAAATTCGCGGCGCGATCTATGTGTCCTGCGTTGCTCGCGGCCGGGCGCTCTTCGGGTCGGGCTCGGTGGAGGTCGGACTGCTGCAGGCGCAGCTGGGCGAGTTCCCGCTGGTGGGGTTTTTCGCCAATGGCGAAATTGCCGATCACCGGCTCTATGGCTATACCGGCGTGCTGGCGCTGTTTACCGGTCCGGCAGCCGGTGATGCCTGAACACTGCTGCACGGCTTTGACGACTGCCAACCAGTCGATCACACCCGGCTCTCATCATCGAAGCGATCGTCTTGCAATAGCCGACATCTGCCCGATCGTTCCGGCCGCGGCGCTGCTGTTCCTGACGCTCAACCCCGCCTGTGCTCAGGAGCGAACCAGTCGCTTCGACATCGAGGCCGGCGTGATCACCACCCAGAACATGGAGATTCACGGCTACAACCAGGGCAATGCCACTGCGGGATGGAAAAAGAGCGGCGCAGATGTCAGGGTGGAATACTGGAACACCAAACAGAATGACTGGAATTACGGCGTAGTCTTCCAGCCGCTGAATCTGAATTATTCAGGCGTACTGACGAATAATCTGAATTATCAGGGCCAGGTATTCCATGCGGGCGATCCGGCAACATTGAGCTACCAGTTTCCGACCCTGAGATTCACCGCCAATTATCCGATCTTCGAATCAGGCGCCGGCGACAGCTATCTGAGAACCGGCGGATCGCTGATTGTTCGCTACGCAAGGATCGGACTGTCGAGCCCGACCAGCTCGTTTGTCAGCATCAATCTGATCGCCCTGCCGACCTTCAATATCGAAGCCAGCAAAGCGATTGGAAACGGCTACAGCCTCTTCACCCGATCGGACTTTCTGCCGAGCATCGACGGCAATGTGTTTCTTGACGGGCTATTTGATATTTTTGCCGGAATAAGAAAATCGCTTGGCGACGGGAAATCACTGGATGCGGGATTGAGAATGTTTTTCGGGGGATATAACCCGAATACGCCGGATGATTATGCCAACCGGATCTTCTTCAATTCGTTTGTCGTTCGCTACTCATCGTGAGTCGCCATCGGTCGACCTGCGCCGCAATGTCGTGCAGACCGGCCAGCACCTCGACGCCTTGCAGGCGATGACGACGCAGCGCCGGGCTGTCGCCGCCCGCCCAGATCCGGGTCGCGGCCGGCAGCTTTTCGCGCAACTCGGTCAGTGAGTCGATCACCTGCGCCGCGTTGAGCGCGCTCGAAAACGACAGCGCGAGCACATCGGCGCGATGAGCCCTGGCTGCCAGCACCGCATCCCACAGAGGCGTCTGCACACCGAGCGACAGGCAGCGACAACCTTGCAGTGACAGCAGGGATTCGGCCATCAGCAGACCCAGGCCATGGGGTTCGCCGGGGATGGTGGTCAGGATGACGGTGGGCGGCGCGCCGGACGAGCTGATCGAGGCCAGGGCGCCCCGCATGACGGTCTGCAGCGACTCGATGCTCAGGCGCTCGTCGAAGATCTCGAGCTCGCCGCGCGACCAGACCTCACCGATCAGGCGGGTCAGCGGCGCCGCGACATCGAATACAAACCGCTCGAGACCCAGACGCAGCAGGGACTGAGCGAGCGCGCGGCGCAGCGCTTCGGGCTGGCGCGATTGAATCAGCTCAAGGAATTCGCCGACAGCGGGCGCAGCGGGAGCCACTGCCGAGGG
>CAIKZV010000651.1 GCA_903831925.1 uncultured Burkholderiales bacterium | reverse complement strand
CGGCCGTCGGTCCGGCTCGGTGCCATCCCATTTGTCGTGAAGACCGTGAATCGGCGACAATGGGCGATGCGGCCAGCGAAGCCATTTCCTTCGACCTGCCGCGACCACCAGGAGACAACATGAATGCGTTGACTAAGTCAGAGGCCCAGGGCCTTGCCGATTCGGTGCCGCTGTCCGAGATCGACCTCTCCGATGCCTCGCTCTTTCAGAACGACACTGTGTGGCCCTATCTGGCGCGTCTGCGCCGAGAAGATCCGATTCACTACAAGGAAGGCGGCGTTCAGGGCAACTTCTGGTCGGTGACCCGTTACAAGGACATCGTCGCGGTTGACACCAATCATCAGGTGTTTTCATCCGAGTCGTCGCTCGGCGGCATCACAATCGTCGACGCGCCGATGCAGATGCGCCGTCCGAGTTTCATCTCGATGGACCCGCCCAAACATGACGAGCAGCGCAAGGCGGTCAGCCCGATTGTGGCGCCCGGCAACCTGAGCAAGCTCGAAGCGACGATTCGTTCACGGGCGATTGCCATCCTTGACAGTCTGCCGATCGGCGAGACCTTCGACTGGGTCGACAAGGTGTCGATCGAGCTGACGACGCAGATGCTTGCCACGCTCTTTGACTTTCCCTTTGAAGATCGCCGCCTGCTCACTTACTGGTCAGACACCGCGACCACCACGCCTCAGGACGGCAATGCGCAGGCCTGGGCCAAGCGGGACGCCATCCTGCAGGAGTGTCTCGCCTACTTCACCCGCCTCTGGAACCAGCGGGTCAATGCCGATCCGGGCAACGATCTGATCTCGATGCTCGCGCATGCCCCGGCCACCCGCAACATGACGCCGCAGGCGTTTCTGGGCAATCTGGTCCTGCTGATCGTTGGCGGCAACGACACCACCCGCAACTCGATCAGCGGTGGCCTGCTGTTCATGAATCAGAATCCCGATCAGTTCGCCAGGCTGCGCGCCAACCGCGAACTGATCCCCAGCGCAGTCTCCGAGATCATCCGTTACCAGACCCCGCTGTCTCACATGCGCCGCACAGCGCTCATCGATACCGAGCTCGGCGGCAAGCAGATCCGCAAGGGCGACAAGGTCGTCATGTGGTACATCTCGGGCAACCGCGACGACGAGGTCATCGAGAACCCCAACGCCTTCATCATCGATCGTCCCCGTGCGCGTCAGCATCTGTCCTTCGGATTCGGCATCCATCGCTGCGTGGGTAACCGGCTGGCCGAGATGCAATTGCAGATCCTCTGGGAAGAAGCCCTCAAGCGCTTTCCCACGATCGAGGTCGTCGGTGAGCCGCAGCGTGTTGCGTCCGCCTTCGTCCATGGCTTCAGCTCGATGCCCGTCCGTATTCCTTCGCGTGCCGCGTGAGTGCTGACGGGGTCGTCATCGTCGGTGCCGGCCATGCCGCCGGCACGCTTGCGGCAGGGCTGCGTCAGGGCGGCTATGCCGCTCCCATTCGACTGATCGGCGCCGAGCCGCTGCCGCCCTACCAGCGCCCGCCGCTGTCCAAGGCCTGGCTCAAGGGCGAGGCCGATCCAGCTGGTCTACTGCTGCGTCCCGCCACGTTCTATGCCGAGCACGATATCGACCTGCGACTGTCGACCCGGGTCGCCGGCATCGATCGTGCTGCGTCTCGCGTACGGCTCGAGAGTGGTGAGACCATTCCTTATGGGCATCTGGTGCTTGCGACCGGCTCAAGGCTGCGCCGCCTCGACGTCCCGGGCATCGACAGCGAGGGCATCTTCGAGCTTCGCACCGAAGCCGATGCACAGGCACTGCGCGCAAGGCTCGGTCCGGGTGTTCGCCTGGCGGTGGTCGGCGGCGGCTATATCGGTCTCGAAGTCGCGGCCACTGCACGCGGGCTGGGCGCCGAAGTCGTGGTCATCGAGCGTGAGCAGCGCTTGCTGGCGCGGGTGGCAAGTCAGCCGCTGTCGGCATTTTTCGCCGACTTTCATCGCGCCAAAGGCGTGACGCTGATGCTTGCCGCAAGCGTTGCCGGTTTTGCGACCGCCGCCGGCAAAGTGACCGGTGTGACGCTTGCCAGTGGCCAGACCATCGATTGCGATCTCGCGCTGGTCGGAATCGGCGCGCTGGCCAATGATGCCTTGGCAATCGACGCCGGGCTGGTCTGTCGCGACGGCGTGGTGGTCGATGAGCATGCGGTCACCAGTGATCCCGCGATCTTCGCGATCGGCGATTGCACGCAGCGGCCAATGCCGCGCTATGGCCGATCAGTGCGTCTTGAGAGTGTCCCGAATGCGCTGGAGCAGGCGCGTCAGGTGGTCGCGCGCCTGTGCGGCAAGCCGACGCCTGCGGCCGAGGCGCCCTGGTTCTGGTCGGAGCAATATGATCTTCGCCTGCAGATCGCCGGCCTGTCGCTCGATGTCGCCACGACGGTGGTTCGCGGCGACCCTGCCACGTCGCGCTTTGCGGTCTTTCACCTCGATGCCGGCAATCGCCTTCAGGCGCTTGAGGCAGTCAACTCGCCTGCAGAATTTGCAGCAGCCCGACAATGGGTGACAGCCGGCCAAGTCATCGAACCTGCCCGCGCGGCCGATACTGCACTGCCGGTCAAGCAGATTGTCCAATCCGTTTCAGGGGCGGCCTGACCGCCTCTAACTTTCGCATCAAAAGGAAATCCACATGGCCAAAGTGACCTACATCGAATTTTCCGGGAAGCAACACACCATTGACGTGCCTCTGGGTACGTCGGTCATGCGCGGCGCGGTCGACAATGGCGTGCCCGGCATCGACGGCGATTGCGGTGGCGAGTGCGCCTGCGCCACTTGCCATGTCTATGTCGATCCGGCCTGGCTCGCGCTCACCGGCTCCCGGACCGAGATGGAGCAGAGCATGCTCAGTTTTGCGGCCGGTACCGAAGACAACTCGCGGCTGTCCTGCCAGATTGCCATGTCCGCCGAACTCGACGGTCTGGTTGTGAAGCTTCCTGAGGGCCAGCACTGAGTTCCCGAAACAGCCGTCAACGACCAAGACAAACACACAGAGAGGAGACCCGAT
>CAIKZV010000650.1 GCA_903831925.1 uncultured Burkholderiales bacterium | reverse complement strand
GGCGTTTCCGGTGATTACGCTGTGGCTGCCGAAAGCACTTGGTTTGTCTTAATTTGTTCTGAGCGCTTGCCAGGCGTGAATGACCGATGCCTGTTTGTTTTGTCTTGGGCGATCCGCTATATTCGACCGCTTGATTGGGCCGATAGCTCAGCTGGGAGAGCGCCGCGTTCGCAATGCGGAGGTCGGGAGTTCGATCCTCCTTCGGTCCACCAATCACGAGGGCCCGGAAATTCTCCGGGCCCTTTTACATTTCAGGTCTGACAAGCTCAGGACGCCGCTGGCGCTCAAACCTGATCTCGATGTTTCTGCCCGCGTCAATTCCCACGAACGTCGATCTGACATCGCCTCCACGGACCAAGCCATGAAATTCGGTTACACCATTATCTATGTTCCTGACGTGCTCGCGTCGGTCGAGTTCTTTGAAAAAGCCTTTGGTTTGAAGCGGCGATTTGTTCACGAGTCGGGCTATGGCGAGCTGGACACCGGCGAGACAGCGCTGGCCTTTGCGACTCATGAGCTTGGTGCTTCCAATTTGCCGGGCGGTTTTGTCAAGGCGAATCAGTCGGAAACACCGCTCGGAATGGAAATTGCGCTGGTCACCGACAATGTTGCCGACGCTCATGCGAAGGCAATCAACGCTGGCGCGGTGTCGATCAAAGCGCCGTTGGTCAAACCCTGGGGGCAAACCGTGTCTTATGTCCGTTGTCCTGACGGAACCCTGGTTGAAATTTGCTCTCCTGTTTCAGGCTGAGAAGGTCGGAAAGTCGTCTCGCGTTTCCTGACGACCTGCAGCGTTTTCAGCCGCGCGCTGACCACTCAGCGCCGCGCCACCTCAGTCCACGAGCTGGGCAGCGGCGTCGCGCGATTCTGATGCCGGCGAATTTCCAGCTGGGCGATCTGGTTGCGATGCACTTCATCCGGGCCGTCTGCCAGTCGCAAAAGGCGTGCGGTGGCATAGGCGCTGGCCAGACCGAGGTCGTTGTTGGTGCCACCACCCCCATGGGCCTGGATCGCCCAGTCGATCACCTTGCAGGCCATGGCAGGCCCGGCCACCTTGATCATTGCGATCTGCGAACGTGCGGCCTTGTTGCCGACGGTGTCCATCATGTGAGCCGCCTGCAGCGTGAGCAGCCGGGCCTGGTCGATCGCGATGCGCGACTCGGCGATGCGCTCTGACCAGACATTGTTGTTGATCACCGGCCCGCCAAAGGCTACGCGCCTCAATCCCCGGTCGATCATCATCGACAGGGCCCGCTCCGACAGACCGATCAGTCGCATGCAGTGATGAATGCGACCCGGCCCGAGGCGCCCCTGCGCAATCTCGAAGCCGCGGCCCTCGCCCAGCAGCATGTTGGCTGCCGGCACCCGCACATTCTCGAAGACCACCTCGGAGGCACGGTCGGGCACGCCGTAAAACCCGAAGACGCCGATCGGGCGAATCACCTTCACGCCGGGAGTGTTCATCGGCACCAGAATCATCGATTGCTGCTGGTGCCGGTTCGGATGGTCAGGGTCGGACTTGCCCATGAAAATCGCGATCCGGCAGCGCGGGTCGGTGGCATTAGTGGTGTACCACTTATGACCATTGACGATGTACTCATCGCCGTCGCGCCGGATCGATGACTCGATGTTGGTGGCATCGCTCGAGGCCACCGCAGGCTCGGTCATCGCAAAGCACGAGCGGATCTCGCCATCGAGCAGCGGCCTGAGCCAGCGCTCCTGCTGTTCGGGTGTGCCATAACGGGCCAGCACTTCCATGTTGCCGGTATCGGGTGCCGAGCAGTTGAAGACTTCGGGGGCGAGGTGCGAGCGGCCCATCACTTCGCACAGCGGCGCATAGTCCCAGTTGGACAGCCCCGCGCCATGCTCGGAGGCCGGCAGAAAGAGGTTCCAAAGGCCTTCCTTGCGGGCCAGCAATTTGAGCTCTTCAACCACCGGATACACCGACCAGGGGCCGAGCTCTTCGGCCTCGCGATAGAAGCGCTGTTCGTTCGGATAGATGTGCGCATCCATGAACGCCTCGATCTGGCTGCGCAGTTCGAGGACCTTGGGCGAGAAGTCGATCATCAGAGCCTCCTGAAGCATGAGAGATGCCAAGCATAGCGGTTCAGCTTATGATCAATTCGCTTGCGCTTGACCAAGCGCGCAGCCCTCTGTTGACGCAGATCAACCATCACAAACAGAATTTTTTTCGGAGACACATGATGACGACACGACGCCGTCTGGTTCTTGCAGGCGCGGCTGCCATGACAGCCGCCCAGTGGCCGACACGGTCTGGTGCCCAGACCGCCGCGCAATCGGTGCCCTTTCCGACCAAACCGATTCGCTTTGTGATGCCTTATGCGCCCGGTGGCAGCTCCGAGATTCTGGCCAGACCGATCGCGGTCGAGATGTCGAAAAATCTCGGCCAGCAGGTGATCGTCGATTTCAAGCCCGGCGGCGGGACCACGATCGGTGCCGATGTTGTCGCGAAATCGCCGCCTGACGGCTACAACATCGTGATGATGCTGTCGGCCCATGCGATCAACGCCACGCTGATGCCCAAGCTGCCTTACGACACGGTGAAAGACTTTGCCCCGATCACCATCGCGGCCACGTTGCCGCTGGTGGTGGTGGTCCCGGCCAATTCACCCTTCAAGACCTTCCAGGACCTGATCGCAGGCGCGCGTGCAAAACCGGGCAAGCTGACCTTCGCATCGGCCGGCCCCGGCAACACCAGTCATCTGTCGGTGGAGTATCTGAAGTCTTTGCTCAAACTCGACATGATTCATGTGCCCTACAAGGGCAGTGGTCCGGCCATCATCGGCTTGCTCGGCAACGAAGTGGACTTCATGTTCGACTCGCTGTCCTCGTCACTGCCGCAGATCAAGGCCGGAAAATTCCGAGCGATTGCGATGGCCTCGAAAGAACGTTCGCGTGTGCTGCCCGATGTGCCCACGGTGGCCGAACAGGGCGTGCCGGGCTTTGATGTGTCGGTGTGGTATTCGGTGCTGGCGCCGGCCGCCACACCACCCGCGCTGGTGCAGCAACTCAACACCGAGATCATTCGCGCGATGCGCAGCCCCGATGCCCGTGAAAAGATCGAGGGCTACGGCTATGACATCTGGGGCAGCACCCCGGCTGAAGCCGATGCCTTTATTCGCAGCGAGATCGTGCGCTGGGGCAAGGTGGTGAAGGAGTCGGGCGCGACGGTGAACTGATCAGGCCGGCGATGAGTGAATCGCTGCGTTAATCGCAGCGAACCGACATCCCACCATCGATGACAAGTTCGGTGCCGGTGACAAAGCGCGATTCTTCGCTCGCGAGATACAGGGCAGCGTGCGCGGTGTCACGGCCATCGCCCATGAAGGGCAGGGGGATGCGCGACTGGCGTTGCCTGAGCAATTCGTCGACATCGCCGCCGGTGCGCTGGCCTGCCAGTCGCACTTCCACCATCGGGGTATGAAGTTGACCGGGCACGATGCTGTTCACCCGGATACCCTGCTTGGCATATTGCACCGCGAGCACACGCGACAACTGGATCACACCGGCCTTGGTCGCGGCGTAGGCGATCTGCGCCGAGCCGGTCCATCGGGTGCCGGAGGTCGACGACAGATTGATGATCGAACCTGATCCCTGAGCCAGCATCTGTGGCAGCACATGCTTGCAGGTGAGAAACACGCTCTTGAGGTTCTGGTCGATCTGCGAATCCCAGACGGCTTCATCCATCTCGATCGGGCCGCCGCGCGCCGAGCCGCCGACGTTGTTCACCAGCACGTCGATGCGACCGAACCGCGCGATGCACTCAGTGACCGATGCCGCAATCGATGCGCTGTCGGTGGCATCACTGGCCGCCGGCGTGAAGCGACCCCCGAGCGCCGCGATGCGCTGCACGGTTTCGTCCATGCGGCCAAGGTCACGGTCAACCCCGAAGACCGTAGCTCCCTCCTGCGCAAAGAGCACCGAGATCGCCCGCCCGTTACCCCAGCCCGGGCCAACCGACCCGGCACCCGAGACATAGACCACTTTGCCTGCCAGTCGGCCCTGATCGCCGGGAATCAGGCGGGCCGATGCGTCAATGCCGACAGGGTGTGATGGATTCATGGTTCAGTCCTCAAAGCGATGCCGGCGATGCGGCTTGTCGACCAGCAGGGCCTGCATGGCGCATAGATGCTCGGGCGTATTATCGCCGCAGGGGGAGCCAATATGCCGATCAATCCTGACACGCTGGGCGCACGTGCTTCACTTTCGCAGCAGGTGGACACCCGCTGGGTGCTGTCCTATGCCGCCGGGCTCGGTCTGAGCGATCCGCTGTTTCTGGATGACTCACAGCCCGATGGGCCGTGTGTGGTGCCGATGTTTTGCGTGTGCCTCGAATGGGAGGCGGCACTGAAGGCACGCAATGCAAGCCTGGGGCTTTCGACCGATGAATTGCGCAAGGCTGTGCATGCCTGGCAGCGCTCAGCCTTCAAGGCGCCGATTCGCGCCGGCATGACGGTGAACACCTCGTCCGAGGTGGTCTACCTGCGACGAACCTCGGCCGGCACTTATGTGGTGATGCGATATCTCTCCACCGATCAGGCCGACGGATCGCTGCTCACCGACAGCCTCTCTGGCAGCCTGTTTCGGGGAGTGACCATGACCCCGGGCGCGCCCGATGAGGTCGGTGCATTGCCGGCTTTGGCCGCCACCGAGGTGCCCGACGCGATGCCCTTGTCGGTCGCGCAGCGCATGGTCGAGCCGACCTATCCGCATGTGTATACCGAGTGCGCCCGCATCTGGAATCCGATTCATACCGAGCAGCGTGTCGCTCAGGCGGCCGGTCTGGGCAATATTCTGCTGCATGGCACGGCGACCTGGGCGCTGGCCGCGATCGCGATTGCGCGGATGCAGGCAGGTGGCGATCGGGCCATTGCGCGCCTCAGAGTGCTCGAGGGGCAATTCAGGAAACCGGTCGCGCCGGGCGACACCCTGAGCTTTCGTGCCTTGTCTGATGAGTCTGCTGGTCAGTCGGTGAAATCGATTGCCTTTGATGCGCTCACCGGCACAGGGCAGCCTGCGCTTGCCGCCGGCCGCGTGCAGTTCGCGCAAGCCTGACCTTTCTGTTCGAGCCTGTGCTTACTCGGGCTTGACCCCCGCTGCCTTGGCCACAGCCTGCCATCGGACGATTTCCTGGCGAATGGTTTGGCCGAACTGCTCGGCACTGCCTGATCCGGGCACAGCGCTGTACTGCGCGAATTTATCCTGGATATCGGCCGAGGCGAGGACCTTGGACAGATCCCGGTGCAGGCGCTGCACGATCGGCTTGGGCGTGCCGGCCGGCACCACGATGCCCTGCCATGAACT
This sequence comes from uncultured Burkholderiales bacterium, assembly GCA_903831925.1. Lineage (GTDB taxonomy): Bacteria > Pseudomonadota > Gammaproteobacteria > Burkholderiales > Burkholderiaceae_E > UBA4615. The sequence continues at coordinate 949 of CAIKZV010000650.1, read as the reverse complement.
CACATCGAAACCGGTGTAGCCCTGTTCGGCCACCGTGGGGATGGCGGGTGCAATCGTCGAGCGCTTGTCTGTGGTGATCGCGAGCGCGCGGACTTTGCCGGAGCTGACCTGCGGATACAGACTGGAGAAAGGATCGAAGAGCAGCTGGATCTGTCCGCCCACCAGATCGGCGATCGCAGGCGAGCTGCCCTTATAGGGCACATGGTTCATCTTGATGCCCGCCGCCGAACTGAACTGTTCCACCGCAAGGTGGATGGAGCTGCCGGCTGTCCCGTAGCTAAGCTGGCCGGGTTGGCTGCGGGCAAGTTGAACGAACTCGGCCAGCGTCTTTGCGGGCACTGAGGGATGCACCGCGACCAGCAGCGGTTGAATGGCGACCATGCCGATCGGCTCGAAGCTGGTGACCGGGTCATAAGGCAGCTTGGCGAACGTGACCGGGTTGATGGCCAGCGTGCTGATGTTGCCCATGATCAGGGTGTACCCGTCAGCGGGTGATTTGGCCCCCATCTCGGCACCGATGGCACCGCTTGCGCCCGGCTTGTTGTCGACGATGACCTGCTGGCCCAATTCGGTGGCCAGCTTCACCGCCACGGCGCGCGCCACGATGTCGGTCACGCCGCCCGGGGGAAACGGCACGATGAGCCTGATCGGCCTGGTGGGAAAGTCGCTCTGGGCGATGGCCGGCGCGGCCTGCAGGGTGAGGCTCGCGGCCAGTGTCAGCGGCATCAAGGTGATCAGGTGTCGGCGAAGGCGGCTCATGAGTTGCTCCGGTCGAAGGTTGATGCAAAAGAAAAGCCTTCGCGTTCACGCGAAGGGGCAGGCTGATACCGGATGCTAAGCTGGTCGTTCAAGCAAGAGACGATCAGGGGAGACGCCATGCCGGTTCGGATCATTGGGATGATCGGTGTCGATCCGCCCAAAGGCAACACGCTGCATGTCATTTCAGGCG
>CAIKZV010000649.1 GCA_903831925.1 uncultured Burkholderiales bacterium | reverse complement strand
GCGGGGTTGCCGATGTTGAGGCAGATCGAAAGCTCTGCTCGCTGATCAGCGATCAACATTGACCAGGCGTGGCCCTTGCCCTTACTCGGAGCATCATGGCCATGTCGACATTCCCGAACCTGCGCAATATCCCCCTTCTCACGGGCAGCCTTGCTTTTTGCATCGCGGCGATGCTCAGTGCCTGCGGCGGAAGCAGCGGCAGCGATCAGACATCGTCTGATGGATCTCAGGCCACCGCCGCGACGGCAGCGAGCGTGCCGGCAGCATCGGCCGCACCGGCCGCGGTCATTGCGACCGCCACCACGACGCTGAGCGTCGAGACCGCCAACCTGCCGGACGCTGCAGCGGCGCAAATCGCCAAGCCGTTCTTCCACAGCGCGCCGGGTCTGTTGCAGGAACCCGATAACACTGACGCTGCCAACAGCAGCGCATCCGGGCTTCGCGCACCGACGCAATATCGCCTGGCGCCTGACCTGGCTGCTGTGCCGACGGCGGGTCTGACGGTCGATGACCTGCAGAACCCTGACAAGGTTCGTGAACTGAACGCCCAGGCCATGGCCGCTGAATTCAAGCCGATGGCCGGCACTGGCGTCATTGCGACTTACACGCCCGCGCAGATCCGTGCCGCTTATGGCCTTCCCCTGCTGCCGCCGGCCGGCGCCGCACTCAGCGCAACTCAGGCTGCGCAATTGGGTGCCGGTCAGACGATCTACATCGTCGATGCCTATCACGACCCCAACATCGTTGCCGAGCTGGCCGCCTTCAATGCGAAGTTCGGCCTGCCCGGCTGCACGACCAAGTCGATTGCGACGACTGCCAGCCTGCCGCTGGCACAGGCATCGACCACCGCCTGCGAACTGTCGGTGGTCTACAACAATGCCGCCGGCAGCATGTCCTCCACCGCCCCGGCCTATGACGCCGGTTGGGCGACCGAAATCACGCTGGATGTGCAGTGGGCGCACGCGACTGCACCGCTTGCGCGAATCGTTCTGATCGAAGCGCCGGATGCATCGCTCAACAGCCTGCTGGGCGCGGTCAAACTTGCCAATGCGATGGGCCCCGGCGTGGTTTCGATGAGCTTCGGCGCGACCGAAGGCACCTGGACGAGCACGGTCGATTCGGCCTTCTCGGGTCCGAATATGACCTACCTGGCTGCGACCGGCGACTGGGGTGCCCAGGTGTCCTGGCCGTCGGTGTCGACGAAAGTGCTCGCTGTCGGCGGCACGACACTCAACAGTGCTGGCAATGGCACGCGTTCCGAGGTGGGTTGGACGCTCACCGGCGGCGGCATCAGCGCCTATACCGCAACGCCGAGCTATCAGACCCCTGCCGTTCCCGGTCTTGGTTCGGTGGCGCGCCGTGCGGTTGCCGACGTCGCCTTCAACGCCGACCCGAAGTCGGGTCAGTATGTGGCAGTCATCAACGCAGGCTCGTCGGCAGTCAGCTGGGTCAGCGCCGGCGGCACCAGTCTGTCGACACCTCAGTGGGCAGGCCTGATTGCGATTGCCAATGCGGTTCGGGCTACAACGGGCAAACCGGCCCTGGGTTCACCGCACGGCGTCCTTTACGGCCAGATCGCCACCGTTCCCGGCACCTATGCCAGTGTTTTTTCCGATATCACGGTCAGCTCCAACGGTACTTGCTCGCTGTGCACCGCGAAGGCCGGTTATGACGCGCTAACCG
>CAIKZV010000648.1 GCA_903831925.1 uncultured Burkholderiales bacterium | reverse complement strand
GACCTCGCGCGCAAACCCCATTTCGTGCGTGACGATGATCATCGTCATGCCCGACTGGGCCAGTTGTTTCATCACGTCGAGCACTTCCTTGACCATCTCGGGGTCGAGCGCCGAGGTCGGCTCGTCGAACAGCATGATCGAGGGGTTCATGCACAGCGCGCGGGCAATGGCCACCCGCTGCTGCTGCCCGCCCGACAACTGGCTCGGATACTTCGGCGCCTGTTCGGCGATCCGCACCCGCTCGAGAAATTTCATCGCGGTGGCCTCGGCTTCGGCCTTGCTGCGTTTTTTGACCCAGATCGGCGCCAGCGTGCAGTTCTCGAGCACGGTCAGGTGCGGGAACAGATTGAACTGCTGGAACACCATGCCGACATCGGAACGGACGGCTTCGATATTGCGCAGATCATCGGTCAGCTCGGTGCCGTTGACCATGATGCGGCCCTGCTGATGCGGCTCGAGCCGGTTGATACAGCGGATCAGCGTCGATTTCCCGGAACCCGAAGGGCCGCAGACCACGATGCGCTCGCCACGGGCGACGGTGAGATCGACATTGCGCAGCGCCTGGAACTGGCCGAACCATTTGCTCAGGCCGGTGATCTCGATGGCGGTGGCCGCGGGGCCGGCAGACAGGGGTGTGGTGGCGTTCATCGTTGGGTATTCCGGGCGAGGTCGCGTTCAAGCCACTGGCTGTACTGCGACATCGCAAAACAGAAAATCCAGTAGATCACGATGGAAAAGAGGAAGGCTTCGATGAAGTACTTTTTCCAGGAGAAATCGGTTTCAACCGACTTCTTCACCGCGTAGGCGAAGTCATAGATCGCGATGATGACCACCAGCGAGGTGTCCTTGAACAGCGAGATGAAGCTGTTAACGATCGGCGGGATCGAGATTTTGAGCGCCTGCGGCAGCACGATCTTGCGCATGATGGTCCAGTAGGACAGCCCGAGCGCTTCGGCCGCTTCGACCTGGCCCTTGGGCACGGCCTGCAGGCCGCCACGGACCGCCTCGGCGAGATAGGCCGCGACGAACAGGATGATCGCGACCTGCGCGCGCAGCAGCTGGTCGATGCGCATGCGTTCGGGCAGAAAGAGGGCGAACATGACGCTGGCCATGAAGAGCACCGTGATCAGCGGCACACCGCGGATCACCTCGATATAGACGACTGAAAATGAGCGGATGACCGGCAGGCTGCTGCGTCGGCCCAGTGCCAGCAGGATGCCCAACGGAAACGCAAAGCCGATGCCGAAGATCGACAGGATCAGGGTGACCGGCAGCCCGCCCCATTGCTCGGTGCGCACCGCTGACAGGCCCAGGCCGCCGCTCATCAGCCAATAGGATACGACGATGCCCACCACCCAGATCGCGGCAAGCGAGGGTCGCCAGAACCAGCGGATGCCCGAGATCACCAGCAGCGACACCAGGATCCCGATGACCAGCGCCGGTCGCCACTGCTGATCGAAGGGATAGACCCCGAACATCATGAAACGGAATTTTTCCCAGACCACCGCCCAGCAGGCGCCCTGGCCTCGTACCGCATCGCAGGCGGCCAGCGGCTGAGGGCCCCAGACCGCCTTGAAGATCAGCCAGTCGAGGGCGGGCGGCACGATCCAGGCCAGCACGGCGAGCGTCAGCACGGTCAGCAGGCTGTTGGCCGGGGTCGAGAAAAGATTTTTTTTGAGCCACGACAGCGGACCGGCCGACGTTGCGGGCGGTGCGCTTGAAGCGATTTGAGTGGCGCTGGCGACGTCGGTCATGGCACTAGCGCTCGATCAGCCGCACGCGGTTGTTGTACCAGTTCATCAGCGCCGAGATTGTCAGGCTGATCGACAGATAGACCGCCATCAGCAGGGCAATCGCCTCGATCGCCTGCCCGGTCTGGTTCATCGTGGTGTTGGAGACCGCAACCAGTTCGGGATAGCCGATGGCCACTGCCAGCGAGGAGTTCTTGGTCAGGTTCAGGTATTGGCTGGTCATCGGCGGGATGATGACCCGCAGGGCCTGGGGCAAGGTGACCAGCCGAAGCCGCTGACCCGCGCTCAGGCCGAGCGCCATCGAGGCTTCGGTCTGGCCCCGGTCGACGGCCATGATGCCGGCGCGAACCACCTCGGCGATGAAGGCGGCGGTGTAGGTCGACAGGCCGATGACCAGCGCAGTGAATTCGGGCGACAGCACTTTGCCGCCCAGGAAGTCGAAGCCTTCGAGGACCGGTCGGTCGATGTCGGTCGGCGCTCCCATCAGGGCCCAGACCAGCAAGGGCACGCCTGCGATCAGCACGAGCGATGGCCAGGCCACCGGCCACTGTCGGCCGGTGCGCAGTTGGGTGCGACGCGCGAGCGACTTCCACCCGAAGGCCAGTGCGATACCGGCGAGCAGTCCCCATCCGACACCCGACCAGGCCGGATGTTCGGCGGGCCAGGCATAGCGAAAGCCGCGCTGGCTGATGAAGAGCCAGTCGCCGACCGAGATGGCTTCGCGCACCGACGGCAGCAGCTCGGTAAAGAGGCCATACCAGACGAAGAGCTGCAAAAGCAGCGGCACATTGCGCATCACCTCAACATAGATCGAGGCGATCTTCGAGAGCAGCCAGTTGGTTGACAGCCGGGCGATGCCGACCAGGGTGCCGAGCAGGGTGGCGAGGATGACCCCGATACCGGCGACCAGCAGGGTATTGCCAAGGCCCACCAGAAAGGCGCGGCCATACGAATCGGAGGCCTGGTAGTCAATCTGCTTTTCGGCGATCTCGAAACCGGCTTCACGGCTCAGATATCCGAATCCGGTCTGGATCTGCCGGGTCTGCAGATTGTGCTGGGTGTTGGAAAACAGATACCAGCCGATGCCGACGACAGCCGCCAGCAGCAAGGCCTGGTAGAGCAGGTTGCGAAAGCGTTCGCTGCGGAGCATGACCTGAAGGAAGGTGGTGCTGCTCTCCCGCGACGGCAGGCGCCGCGGGAGGTGTGGATCAGACGATCAGTGTGAAGGGGATCGGCTGCAAGGGGATCAGCGGATCGGCGGTGCGTACATCAGGCCGTCGTCTTTCCAGAGGGCGTTCTGGTCGCGATCGAGACCGAGCGGGCTGATGTTGCGGGTGAACATTTCGCCGTAGTTGCCGACTGCCTTGATGACGCGCACCAGCCAGTCATTGTCGAAGCCCATGCCCTTGCCGACGTCGCCGGAGGTGCCCACCAGACGCATGATCGGCGGATCCTTGCTGTCGGTCTTGAGCTTGTCGACGTTGGCCGAGGTCACGCCATATTCTTCAGCTTCGATCAGACCGAAGAGCGTCCAGCGCACGGTATTGAAGAACTCCCAGTCACCGCGACGGATCATCGGGCCGAGCGGCTCTTTCGAGATCGCCTCGGGCAGGATGAGGTAATCGTCCTTGTTGGGTGCCTTCAGGCGGGTGGCGGCCAGGCCCGACTTGTCGGTGGTGT
>CAIKZV010000647.1 GCA_903831925.1 uncultured Burkholderiales bacterium | reverse complement strand
GGTCAGATCAATATTAAATGGCTAAGCAAATTCTCATCTGACCCCGATTTAAATCGAACGATTTCCTTTGGGTCAGAAATTCTCATCTGACCCCGTTTTTTCTGCTTGAGCGGCTTGTTGCGCTGCACTATTCTTCGAAGTCTTGTATTTCGGAGGTGTGACATGGCGCTGCCCCAGGCTCAGGGTCTCTACGACCCCTCCAACGAGCACGACGCGTGCGGCGTCGGATTCGTCGCTCATATCAAGGGCGCGAGAAGCCACTCGATCGTCCAGCAGGGTCTGCAGATCCTGCTCAACCTCGATCACCGTGGCGCCACCGGTGCTGACGAACTCTTCGGCGACGGCGCCGGCATCCTCATCCAGATCCCCGACGCCTTCTATCGCGCAGAGATGGCCCGCCAGGGCGTGACCCTGCCGCCTCCCGGCGAGTACGGCGTCGGCATGATCTTCCTGCCCAAGGAAAGCGCCTCGCGACTGGCCTGCGAGCAGGAACTCGAGCGCACCGTGCGCGCCGAGGGCCAGCGCGTCTTCGGCTGGCGCGACGTCCCGGTCGACTCGGCCATGCAGATGAGCCCGCTGGTGCGCGAGTCCGAGCCGGTCATCCGTCAGATCTTCATCGGCCGCGGTCGCGACGTCATGGTCCCCGATGCCCTCGAACGCAAGCTCTACGTCATCCGCAAGACCGCCAGCCACGCGATCAAGAACCTCGGGCTCAAGCACGGCCAGGAATATTTCGTGCCGTCGATGTCGACCCGCACCGTCGTCTACAAAGGCCTGCTGCTGGCCAACCAGGTCGGAAAATACTTCCTCGACCTGCAGGATCCGAGCGTTGTCTCGGCACTCGCGCTGGTCCATCAGCGGTTCTCGACCAACACCTTCCCCGCCTGGGAACTCGCCCATCCCTACCGGATGCTGGCGCACAACGGCGAAATCAACACCGTCAAGGGCAATTACAACTGGATGCGGGCGCGCGAAGGCGTGATGAGCTCGGCGGTGCTCGGCAGCGACCTGAAGAAAATGTTGCCGCTGATCTATCCCGGCCAGTCCGACACCGCCTGCTTTGACAACTGTCTCGAATTGCTGGTGATGGCGGGCTATCCGCTCGCTCAGGCCATGATGATGATGATCCCCGAGGCCTGGGAGCAGCACACCACGATGGACGCCAACCGGCGCGCCTTCTACGAATATCACGCGGCGATGATGGAGCCCTGGGATGGGCCGGCCGCGATGGCCTTCACCGATGGTCGCCAGATCGGCGCCACCCTCGATCGCAACGGCCTGCGTCCGGCGCGCTACATCGTCACCGATGACGATCTGGTGGTCATGGCCTCCGAGTCGGGCGTGCTGCCCGAGATCACCGATTCGCGCATCGCCAAAAAATGGCGCCTGCAGCCCGGCAAGATGTTCCTGATCGACCTCGAGCAGGGCCGCATCATCGACGACACCGAACTCAAGGACCAGCTCTCGGCGAGCAAGCCCTACCGTCAGTGGATCGAGCGTATCCGCGTCAAGCTCGAGGAAGTTGCCACCAGCGACATCGCCGCGATGCCCGGCAGCGACGAG
>CAIKZV010000646.1 GCA_903831925.1 uncultured Burkholderiales bacterium | reverse complement strand
GCGCCCGCCAGCAAGGTGAGCAGTGCGAAGGTCTTGAATCGGTGAAGCATGAGTTTGGCTCCTGGCTTTTCATGAGCGCGCACGGCGCTTTATCTGTCGGCAATCTGTCCGAGGCGCGAGTGTGCCACGCAGGCTGCCACGCGCCCAGCCAGGCGCCAAAGTCAGCGCGCTGAGCGGTATACGTTGATTTCGTCGCACAGCGTGTGTGCACAGACAGTGCCGATCTGCGGCCCCATCGCTGAGGTGAGGGTCATTGCCGCTAGACTGAGTGTGTGGAAAAAAGCGACATCGTCATCGTCACCCCGGCTCTGGGCGATGCCAACAACGGCAATTGGCAGACTGCGCATCGATGGGAGCGATTCTTGTCGCGCGCTTACCGTGTGAGGGTTTGCGACGCCTGGGAAGGTGGGCCTGAATCATTGCTGATCGCCATGCATGCGCGCCGGTCGGCGGCATCGGTGGCGGCCTGGCGATCGACGCATCCAGGTCGTCCGATCCTGCTGGTCCTGACCGGGACCGATCTCTATCGGGATATCGCCAGGGATGAATCAGCAAAACAATCGATTCGGCTTGCCGATTCGCTGGTTGTTCTCAATGAGCTCGGTGCGCAGCGTCTGGCGCCCGAGGATCAGGCGAAAACAAGGGTGATCCTGCAATCCAGTTCGCAGCGCAAGGCGCTGCCGCGCACCGATCGCCATCTTCGCGCGCTGATGGTCGGGCACCTTCGCTCTGAAAAGTCGCCGCAGACCTTCTTCAACGCGGCACGCCGCCTGGTCGATCGCGATGACATCCTGCTCGACCATATCGGTGCTGCGCTTGATCCCGCCTTGGGTGAGCAGGCGCAGGCGCTCATGCAGCAATGCCCGCAATACCGCTGGCTCGGCCCACTGCCGCATCAGGCGGTGCGAGGACGCATTCAGGCAGCACATCTGCTGGTGCACCCGAGCCGCATGGAGGGCGGTGCCCATGTGGTGGTCGAGGCGGTGCAAAGCGGTACGCCTGTGCTGGCCTCTGGCATCGAAGGCAATATCGGGCTGCTCGGCCCTGACTACACAGGCTATTTCCCGGTCGGTAACGACCTTGCGCTGGCCAGCCTGCTCGAATCAGCGCGCGACCTTCCCGGTATGCTCGCAGGCCTGAAAGCCGAGTGCGATGCGCGCGCGCCCCTGTTCGCACCGGCGCGTGAGCGGGCTGCAGTGCAGGGCCTTGTCGCGTCTCTCATCAGGCGTGTGTCATGAAGCGTCACCCGTCCGTCGATCAAGTAAGGAGTCAACATGAATTCGCCCGAAACGCTGACCGAGCCGCGCCTGACCTCGTTGTCGCATGGCGGCGGTTGCGGCTGCAAGATTGCCCCTGGCGTGCTGTCCGAAATCCTGAAGGGCACGGTGGCCATGCCGGTGCCGAAAGAACTGCTGGTTGGCATCGAAACGTCCGATGATGCGGCGGTCTATCAGCTCAATGACGAACAGGCACTGATCGCAACCACCGATTTTTTCATGCCGATCGTCGATGATCCGATCGACTTCGGGCGCATTGCTGCAACCAATGCGATCAGCGATGTCTATGCCATGGGCGGGCGGCCGATCATGGCCCTGGCTCTGGTCGGCATGCCGATCAATGTGCTGTCGACGCAGACCATCGGCAAGATTCTTGAAGGCGGCGCATCGGTTTGCCGAGCCGCCGGCATTCCCATTGCAGGTGGTCACACCATCGATTCGGTTGAAGCGATTTATGGCCTGGTGGCAATCGGTCTGGTGCATCCGAAGCACGTCAAGCGAAACGCTGATGCGCGCCCTGGCGATGTGCTGATCCTGGGTAAGCCGATTGGCGTTGGTGTGATGTCGGCAGCGCTCAAGAAGGGTGAGCTTGGCGAGGCCGGTTATGCCCAGATGATTGCGACCACAACCAAACTCAATACCCCGGGCCCTGATCTGGCTGCCTTGCCTGGGGTTCATGCCTTGACCGACATCACCGGTTTTGGTCTGGCCGGGCACACGCTCGAGCTGGCGCGTGGTGCCCGGTGCGAGGTCTCGATCGACTGGCGATCCGTGCCGCAACTCGACGGCG
>CAIKZV010000645.1 GCA_903831925.1 uncultured Burkholderiales bacterium | reverse complement strand
TCAGGCCATTGGCAAACTGGCAGACCCGCTTGTGCAGCGCCTTGTAGGTAATCGTGGTGACCGTGCCGTCGTCAGCCTCGAAAATGATCGCGGTCTTGTTCTCGACCGGCGTGCCAAGGTGCCGGTCAAGGCAGTTGTAGGAAACGTTGAGCTCGCCGTCTTCGAACCACTTGAAAAACGGTGCATCGCTGTCGTCGAGTGTGCGGGTGAAGGGCTTTTGCCACTGGATCTGCTCACGGGCCAGTCGCGCCCAGAAGCCTGCATGGTCGCGCTCGGCTTCGTCGCACAGGGCCTGGTATTGCGCCATGCCCGAGATCGTCGCCTGTCTGACAAACGACTCGGGCGGCGGGAAAACCCGGTTCTCAACGAGTACCGATTCGATCTTGGCAGACATGAGTGGCCTCCTGTGATGGCGTTATATCCCGCAATTTGACCACGACCCGGGCGTTTCGGCAGCCGCAGATTTTCCCTCGATGGGCATCACGAAGTTGCCGTGAAAGGCCCTCCGGTCTGATTGGCGCTGCGCATATCGCTAGAATCGCGCCTGTCGGGCGGAGTATTCGCCTTTCAGGACCACCCTCTTTTTAGCCGCGAAAATGTCAACTTCACAACCTAAAACCAGCTTTCTTGGCACGCTGATCTTCGCCAGCCGATGGCTGCAGGTGCCGCTTTATCTGGGCTTGATCGTGGCGCAGGGCGTCTATGTGGTCCTCTTTCTGGAGGAGCTCTGGCATCTGATCGGCATCCTCTGGGATCCGCAGGTGCTCAGTGACACGGTCACTCGACTGGGAATTGCCGAGCGCAACAAGGAGACGGTCATCATGATCGTCGTGCTCTCGCTGATCGACGTAGTCATGATCTCGAACCTGCTGATCATGGTGATCGTCGGCGGCTACGAGACCTTCGTCTCGCGGCTGCGCCTGGAGGAGCATCCGGATCAGCCCGAGTGGCTGTCGCATGTCAATGCCAACGTGCTGAAGGTGAAGCTTGGCACGGCGATCATCGGCATCTCCTCGATCCATCTGCTGAAAGTCTTTATTTCGGCCGGATCGCTGCCGGAAAAAACCATCCTGTGGCAAACCGTGATTCATATGGTGTTTCTCGTCTCGGCCGTCGCGATTGCTTTCATCGATCGGATCATGGTCGCCAGCCTGAAGGCGGCTGACCATGACAACCCGCCGCATTGATTCGCACCGTGGCCTGACACCGCGCCTGCTACCTCACACCTGATACCTCGACTGCAATCCGACCCGCTTTCCATTTCGGAGTGACTCCATGAGCACCACCATCAAGCAGAACGACCTGATCGACTCGGTTGCCGCCGCGCTCCAGTTCATCAGCTACTACCATCCGGTCGATTACATCCAGCATCTGGCGCGTGCGTACGAACGCGAACAGGGCCCTGCCGCCCGCGACGCCATCGCCCAGATCCTCACCAACTCGCGCATGTGCGCCGAAGGCAAACGGCCTATCTGCCAGGACACCGGCATCGTCAATGTCTTCATGAAGATCGGCATGGACGTGCGCTGGGAGGGCTTTTCGGGATCGATCGAAGATGCCATCAACGAAGGCGTTCGCCGCGGCTACAACAATGCCGATAACCGGCTGCGCGCCTCGCTGGTCGCCGACCCGCTCTTCGAGCGCAAGAACACGAAAGACAACACGCCGGCGGTGATTCACATGACGGTGGTGCCGGGCAGCACGGTCGACATCCAGGTCGCGGCCAAGGGCGGTGGCTCGGAGAACAAGAGCAAGTTCGTGATGCTCAACCCCTCCGATTCGGTGATCGACTGGGTCATGAAGACCGTGCCGACCATGGGCGCCGGATGGTGCCCGCCGGGCATGCTCGGGATCGGCATCGGCGGCACCGCGGAAAAAGCGATGCTGATGGCCAAGGAATCGCTGATGGAGCCGCTCGACATGTCGGACCTGCTGGCCCGCGGCCCGTCAAACAAGACCGAAGCCCTGCGCATCGAACTCTACGAAAAGGTCAATGCCCTGGGCATCGGAGCGCAGGGCCTGGGCGGCCTGACCACGGTGCTCGATATCAAGATCGCGATGGCGCCGACCCACGCCGCCTCCTTGCCGGTGGCAATGATCCCGAACTGCGCAGCCACGCGCCATGCCCATTTCGTGCTCGATGGCAGCGGTCCGGCCTATTGCGAGCCGCCCGCACTCTCGGAGTGGCCCGATGTGCGCTGGATGCCCGATACCGAGAAGTCGCAGCGGATCAATCTCGACACCTTGACGCCTGAGCAGGTCGCTGCCTGGACGCCGGGTCAGACCCTGCTGCTGTCGGGCAAGATGCTGACCGGACGCGATGCGGCGCACAAGCGCATCACCGAAATGCTGGCTGCCGGCGAGCCCCTGCCGGTCGATCTGCGCAATCGGGTGATCTATTACGTCGGCCCGGTCGATCCGGTTCGCGATGAGGCGGTTGGTCCCGCCGGCCCGACCACCGCCACCCGCATGGACAAGTTCACCGAGACCATGCTTGCCCAGACCGGTCTGATCGCGATGATCGGCAAGGCCGAACGCGGACCGGTGGCAATCGAATCGATCCGCAAGCACAAGCGCGCCTATCT
>CAIKZV010000644.1 GCA_903831925.1 uncultured Burkholderiales bacterium | reverse complement strand
GTCCGGTTGCCGAGAAATGGTTCATGACGCCGGAAGAATTGGCCACTGAAAAGCGCCTCGCGCACGAAAAGATGTTTCAGGCCGAAGACATTGCACCGCTTGTCGACGACGACGGGGTGAGGCCTCGTCCAAGCAATCCGCTGCTGGTTGTTGCGGCGTGGTTGGTGGTCGGTATTCCCCTCGGATGGGGGGTGTACAAGACCCTCGTCAGCGCTGCCAGGTTTTTCCAGTAGATCGACGGTGACCTGATGACCCGCGTTCATCCTTCCTCAAGGCGCCTGCGATGATCAAGCTCACCTTCTGTCTTCGGCGAAAATCCGGGCTCACCTGGGAGGAGTTCTCCACCTACTGGCGTGAGGTTCATGCGCCCTTGGTGAAAAGTCATGCCAAGGCGCTTGGGGTCAGGCGTTACGTGCAGTTGAGGACCCTCCAGGATCGCGAACAGATGGCCCGCATGCAGGCGAGAAACAACGGCTCTCCCGAGCCCTTCGATGGTGTGGCTGAACTCTGGTTTGACGATCAGCCGGTGCCCCGCTCGCCTGAAGGCAAGGCGGGTGCGATCGCCCTGCTTGAAGACGAGCGCCGGTTCATCGATCTGGCGGCCTCGCCGATGTGGATGAGCCGAGAGTGGGAAGTCATCTCGGATCGCTAGCGCGGCCCAGACCGAAGCGCTCTCGCTCGATCAGCCGAGCTTTGTGAACTTCAGCAGTTGATGCGCCGATTCGGTCACCGACACCGGCTATCCGGTCGGTGCGACGCCCGGCAGGATGTGATTCATCTTCCGGGTGGGTGCTTAGTTGGGTGTGGTGAATACGCCGCCATATTGCTTGCGCAAATCCGCTTTCTGCACTTTGCCGGTACCGCCAACCGGCAGTGCGTCCAGGAACACGACGTCATCGGGTACCCACCACTTCGCGACCCGTTCGGCCAGAAAGCTGAGGATTTCGTCCTTGCTCACATCCTGACCGGGCTTCCTGACGATGAATAGCAGCGGGCGCTCATCCCATTTGGGATGCTTGACACCAATCACCGCTGCCATCTGCACGCCGGGGTGGCCGACTGCAGCGTTCTCCAGATCAATCGAGCTGATCCACTCGCCACCGGTCTTGATGACGTCCTTTGTTCGATCGCGAATCTGCATCACGCCATCGGGTGCGATCACCGCGATATCGCCGGTGGGGAACCAGCCGTCCACCAGGGGCGATGCTTCGCCCTTGAAATAGCGCTCGAGGATCCACTGCCCGCGCACCATCAGCTCGCCCTGCGAGTTGCCGTCGCGCGGCAGGGTGGCGCCGGTGTCGTCCACCACCTTGATTTCGATACCGAAGACGCTCTTTCCCTGCTTGGCAATGAGTTCATGGCGCTGCTCAGGCGTCCATTCGGCCTGTTGCTGAGCGGTGATCACGCCCATCGTGGCGACTGCTGTGGTCTCGGTCATCCCCCAGCCGTGGCGAACGTCGACGTCGTACTGATCATTGAATTTCGCGATCAGGGCAAGCGGCATGGCCGACCCGCCTGTGGCGGTGCGCCGCATTGTCGAAAACTTCAGGCCGTGCTGGTCGAGGTGGGCGATCAGGCCCTGCCAGATCGTGGGCACGCCGGCGCTCACGGTCACCTTCTCGGCTTCCATCAGTTCGTAGAGCGACGGGCCATCGAGCTTGGGGCCGGGCAAGACCAGCTTGGCGCCGGCAATCAGCGTGGCATAAGGCAGGCACCAGGCATTGATATGAAACATCGGCACGACCGGCAGGATGGCTTCCTGCGGTGATAGGCCCAGTGCGCCCGGGAGGCAGATGGTGATCGCATTGAGCACGATGGCCCGGTGAGAATAGAGCGCGCCCTTGGGGTTGCCGGTGGTGCCGGAGGTGTAGCACAGCGCCGCAGCGGTGCGCTCGTCGAAACTCGGCCAGTCAAACACTTCGCTTGCGGGTGCGATCAGGTCCTCGTAGTTGAGGATCTTCGCAACGCCCTCGATGGCGGGAGTATTGGCTGCGTCGGCCATGCAAACCCAGTGGCGGACCTTAGGGCAGTGCGAGGCGATGCCCTTGATGATCGGCGCAAAGGTCGCGTCGAAGATGACGGCTTCGTCTTCGGCGTGGTTGATGATGT
>CAIKZV010000643.1 GCA_903831925.1 uncultured Burkholderiales bacterium | reverse complement strand
CGCCGATCGTGTTTCTGCACGAAGGTCTGGGCTCGCTGTCGATGTGGCGCGATTTTCCGCAGCAACTGTGTGCGGCTGTCGGACGCCGCGGGCTGGTCTATTCGCGCCCGGGTTATGGCCGCTCCACGCCGCGCGCGGCCAACGAACGCTGGTCGACCGACTTCATGCACCGACAGGCGATCGAGGTCCTGCCGGCGCTGCTCGAGGCGCTCGGGGTCGAGCAAAGCCGGCAGCGGCTGTGGCTCTTCGGGCACAGCGACGGCGCCTCGATTGCGTTGATCTACGCGGCGCATTTTCCCGACCGGCTCGCCGGCGCCGTCGTGCTGGCACCACACACCTTCGTCGAAGACATTGCGATTGCCAGCATCGAGCGGGCCCGCGATGCCTACGTCGATCAGGGCCTGCGCGCGAAACTTTCCCGCTGGCACGACGATGTCGACTCCGCTTTTTTCGGCTGGAGCCAGGCCTGGCTCGACCCGGCCTTTCGCGACTGGACGCTTGTGGCCGAACTCGAATCGATTCGCTGTCCGCTGCTCGCGATTCAGGGAGTTGACGATGAATATGGCACGATGGCCCAGATCGCGACCGTCGAGCGCGCCGTTCCCGGGACGACCGTGTTGGCACTCGACGATTGCGGCCATTCACCCCACCGCGACCAGCCCGATGCCGTCATCGAGGCGGTCGTCCGATGGACAGCCACCACTTTCAACCTGCCTGCGCCCTCACCGCAATGACTGGAGACACTATGAGCCACACCCCCACCACGGTCGACACACCCATCAGCCGCCGCCGTTTCATCTCGCTGTCGAGCGGCGTCGCCGCCGGTGCCGCCCTGTCGGCACCCTTCGTCCAGGCACAGCCGGCCAAGATCAAGGTCGGCATGATGCTGCCGGCCACCGGCACCTTCGCCTCGCTGGGCACCGCGATCACCAACGGTTTTCGCATGGCGGTCGCCGAGCGCGGCGGCAAGCTCGGCTCACGCGAGATCGAATACTTCGCGGTCGACGATGAATCCAATCCGGCCAAGGCACCCGAGAACACCAACCGGCTGGTGCAACGCGACAAGGTCGATGTGCTGGTCGGTACCGTTCACTCGGGTGTCGCCCTGGGCATGGCCAAGATCGCCAAGGAGACCGGCACCCTGCTGCTGATTCCGAATGCCGGTGCCGACGACATCACCGGACCGATGTGCTCATCCAATATCTTTCGGACCTCGTTTTCCAACTGGCAGCCGATCCATCCGCTGGGCAAGGTGATGGCCGAGCGCGGTCACAAGACCGTGGTCTGGATCTCCTGGAAATACGCCGCCGGCGACGAAAGCGCGCGCTCGTTCAAGGAAGGCTTCGAGAAAACCGGCGGCAAGGTGGTCAAGGAGCTCGGCCTGCCCTTTCCGAATGTCGAGTTTCAGCCGCTGCTGGCCGAGATCGCCGCGATCAAGCCGGATGCGGTCGCCTGCTTTTTTGCCGGCGCCGGCGCAGCCAAATTCATCGCGGACTATGCCGCGGCAGGCCTGAAAGACAAGATTCCGCTCTATGGCTCGGGCTTTCTCACCGACGGCGTGCTACAGGCGGTGCAGGCCCAGGCCCAAGGGCTGATGACCACACTGCACTATGCCGATTCGCTGCCCAGCAAGCGCGATCAGGAGTTCCGTCTGGCCTATGCCAAGCAGTTCAAGATGCAGCCCGACGTCTATGCGGTGCAAGGCTATGACACCGGTCTGCTGCTCGCCCAGGCGATGGAGTCGGTCAAGGGCGACTTCGGCAACAAGGCCGCGCTGATCAAGGCGATGGAAGGCGTGAAGATCGACAGCCCGCGCGGCGCCTGGACCATGTCGAAGGAACACAATCCGACCCAGGACATCTATCTGCGCAAGGTCGAAGGCGAGCAGAACAAGTTCGTCTCGGTGGCCTGGAAAGCGCTGGCTGACCCGGGTCGCGGCTGCCGGATGGCCTAAGGCCTCAACCCGCCAAGGCATCCGCTCACGATGGATCACATCGCCCCGATTCTCATCCAGGTACTCAACGGGCTGCAGTACGGCCTGCTGCTCTTCCTGGTGGCGTCGGGGCTGACGCTGATCTTCGGGATCATGGGCGTGATCAATCTCGCCCATGGCAGCTTCTACATGATCGGCGCCTACATGGCCTTTGCGCTGTCCCAGCTGCTGGGCCAGCACTTCATCACCATGCTGCTGGCCGGCGTGGCGCTGACCGTGGTGCTGGGCTATGCGCTGGAGTGGGCCTTCTTCAGCTACCTCTACGAGCGCGAGCACCTGCAGCAGGTGCTGATGACCTTCGGGCTGATCCTG
>CAIKZV010000642.1 GCA_903831925.1 uncultured Burkholderiales bacterium | reverse complement strand
TAATTAAAACAGTTTCATCGGGTCGTTAGCTCAGCTGGTAGAGCAGCGGACTTTTAATCCGTTGGTCGCAGGTTCGAATCCCGCACGGCCTACCAAATCTCTCAATGGGTTACCTGCTTAGGCCGGTAGCCCATTTTCTTTTGTGCGACGCGGTCTCGTCGCCTGCTCCAGCGGCGTCATTCAAGTCAAGCCTCATTCGTAAAATTCAGGCAAAACCGCTAGGCTGTCGCCTTCCGAGGAGAAAAAAATGAGACTGAAAAAAATTCTTGGGGCGCTCGCCCTGATCGGCCTTGGCAGCCTGAGCAGCATCGCTGCGGCAGACATCACGGTCGGCGTCACGGTGTCGGCCACCGGACCCGCAGCATCGCTTGGGATTCCTGAGAAAAACACCATTGCGCTCATGCCCCGCACGATTGCCGGGCAGAAAATCAATTACATCGTGCTCGACGATGCCAGCGACACCACTGCCGCGGTGGCCAATACCCGCAAGCTGATCGCTGAAAACAAGGTCGACCTGATTCTGGGTTCAACGATCACCCCCAATTCGCTTGCCATGATCGATGTGGCCGCCGAATCGCAGGTGCCCATGATTTCGATGGCCGCCTCGGCGCGAATCATCGAACCGATGGATGCCAAGAGGCGCTGGGTATTCAAGACCCCGCAAAACGACATCATGATGTCGCTGGCGATTGCCCAGCACATGGCTGCCAACGGCGTGAAGTCGGTCGGCTTCATCGGCTTTTCGGACGCTTACGGCGAGGGATGGTTCCAGGAGTTCGGCAAAGCCGCCGACCTGAAAAAACTGACCATCGTGGGCAACGAACGCTTTTCGCGCTCGGATACCGCGGTCACCGGACAAGTGCTCAAACTGATCGCGGCCAAACCCGATGCCATTCTGATCGCAGGCTCGGGCACGCCGGCCGCGCTGCCGCAAAAAGCGCTGAAAGAGCGCGGCTACAGCGGCAAGATCTACCAGACGCACGGCGTGGCAAATGCCGATTTCCTGCGGGTCGGCGGCAAGGACGTCGAGGGCACCTTCCTGCCGGCCGGCCCGGTGCTGGTGGCCAGCCAGTTGCCCGATGCCAATCCGGTCAAGCAATCGGCGCTCGTCTATATCAAGGCTTACGAAGACGCCTACGGCAAGGGCAGCGTCTCGACCTTCGGTGCCCATGCCTGGGACAGCGGCATCCTCATGACTGCAGCCATCCCGGCGGCCCTCAAGAAGGCTCAACCGGGCACGCCCGAATTTCGGGCGGCGCTGCGCGACGCCATCGAGCAGGTCAAAAATACCGCAGGGGCTCACGGCATTTTCAACATGTCGCCTGGCGACCATCTCGGTCTGGATGCTCGCGCATTCGTGATGGTGAAGATCGAAAACGGCACCTGGAAATATCAGCCCTGAGGTTTTCGGACCGGGGTTGAGCTGAACCGACACGATGGATAGTCAGATCGCCCTGCTGCTGGGGCAGGACGGTCTTGTTAACGGTGCGGTCTATGGCCTGCTGAGTCTGGCGCTCGTGCTGGTCTTTTCAGTCACCCGCGTCATCTTCGTGGCGCAAGGCGAGTTCGTGGCCTTCGGTGCGCTGTCGCTCGCGATGCTGCAGGCCCACCGCACTCCACCCACCTTGTGGTTGCTGTTCGCTCTGGCGGCCATTGCGCTTGGCGTGGCGCTCTGGCGCCACTTGCGGGGCGAGCAAGTCGACCTTCGTGCAACCGCCTTCTGGACGCTGCTCATGCCAGCTCTGGCAGGCGGGCTCATCCTGATGCAGCAGCGGCTTTGGCCTGAATCGCTGCTGGCGCAATCGATTGCCACCACGGCACTCATCACACCGCTGGGTCCGCTGATTTATCGCCTGGCGTATCGCCCGCTTGCCGATGCCACCGTGCTGGTCCTGCTGATCGTCTCGGTGGCACTGCACGGCGTGCTGGTCGGGCTCGGGCTATGGTTTTTCGGAGCCGAGGGATGGCGCACCACGCCGCTGTCGCAGGCACGCTTTGATTGGGGCGGTGTCACCGTCACCGGCCAGTCGCTTGCCGTCGTTGGGCTGGCTGCGCTGCTCCTTGTGCTGATGTTTCTGTTTTTTGAGCGCTCGATCGTCGGCAAGGCCCTGCGGGCCACCGCGATGAACCGGGTCGGTGCCAGGCTGATGGGAATTCCGACCGAACTGGCCGGCGAGCTCAGCTTTGCGCTTGCAGCGCTCATTGGCGCGATCTCGGGGATGCTGATCGCCCCACTCACCACGATCTACTACGACACCGGCTTTCTCATCGGCCTGAAGGGCTTCGTTGCGGCAATCATCGGTGGACTGGCGAGCTATCCGATGGCGATTGTGGGCGCGCTGATCGTCGGCCAACTCGAAGCCTTCTCCTCGTTCTGGGCGAGCGCATTCAAGGAAGTGATCGTCTTCACGCTGATCATCCCGGTGCTGCTGTGGCGATCGCTGCGCAGCCACACCGTGGACGATGAGGAATGAGCCGGGTGGCGATGACACCACGCAAGCTGACGGTGCTGAGTTTGGCCGCCTTGGCAGTGTGCTGGCCGCTGCTGCCCGATTTCACGGTGAGCGTGCTGGCGAGCATCGCGCTCTACGCCATCGTCGCCGCAGGACTCGTGCTGATGACCGGCATCGCAGGCATGACCTCGTTCGGGCAGGCCGCCTTCGTCGGACTTGGCGCCTACGCAAGCGCCTGGCTTTGCACATCGCCACACATTGCAGCGGCATGGCCGCCAGTGCTGCCCCCGACGCTGCTGCCCTGGCTGGGACTGCTGCTGGGCTTGGCGGTGACCCTGAGTGTGGCCTGGGTGCTGGGCGCGGCAACGCTTCGCCTGTCGGGCCACTACCTGCCGCTTTGCACGATCGCCTGGGGACTGAGCCTGTACTTTCTCTTTGGCAACCTCGAGTTCCTCGGCGGCCATACCGGCATCGGCGGGCTGCCGCCCCTGACCATCATGGGCTTGTCGCTTGCCTCACCGCGTGCACTCGGTGTGCTCGCTTGGCTTGTGCTGATGCTCGCCCTGTGGGCGCTGGCCAATCTGCTCGACTCCCGCGAAGGCCGCGCGATACGCGCGCTCAAGAGCAGTCGCGTGATGGCTGAGTCGATGGGCATCGATACCGCAAGACAAAGGATCCGGGTCTTCGTGCTCGCCGCATTGCTGGCCTCGATCTCAGGCTGGCTCTATGCCCACATGCAGCGCTTCGTCAATCCGACGCCTTTCAGCCTGAATATCGGTATCGAATACCTCTTCATGGCAGTGGTGGGTGGCTCAGGTCATCTCTGGGGTGCCTTGCTCGGCTCGACGCTGATCACCCTGCTAAAGGAGCAGTTGCAGGACCTGCTCCCCCGACTGCTTGGCGCAAGCGGCAATTTCGAAGTGGTGGTTTTCGGCCTGCTGATGCTGATCGTGCTGCAAGGGTTTCCGCAGGGGCTGTGGCCAAGCCTTGCGCGGCGCGGACAGCGTCTGGTGAGTCCGTTCATGTCATTGGTCGGTCAGCCCGGTGCATCGGGTGCGACAGGCGAGACGCTCGACGAGCGCAATGTCGAGATCAATCCGCCCGCCTCGACATCACCGCCCCTCACCACTGATCCGGGCGAGACCCTGCTCGATGCGCGCGAGATGACCCGCCAGTTCGGTGGGCTCATCGCCAACGACAAGGTCTCACTCAGCCTGCAGTCAGGCGAGATCCATGCGCTGATCGGTCCCAATGGCGCCGGCAAGAGCACCTTCTTCAATCTGATCTCGGGCGTCGACCGTGCAGACGACGGCGTGCTCACGCTGATGGGCCAGGCCATGGCGGGCAAACCCGCGCGCGAATTTGCCCGCCTTGGACTTGGCCGAACCTTTCAGCACGTCAAACTGCTCAGTGCGCGCCCGGTGCTCGAAAACGTTGCGCTTGGCGCCTATCGCAGCGGCCGTGCAGGCTGGCTGCAAGCCATGCTCAGGCTCGATCGACGCGAAGAAGCGGCAACGCTGCACCGCGCACGCTTTCAGCTTGCACGCTGCGGCCTGCAGGCGCATGCCGACGATGCCGCAGGCGAGTTGTCTTTGGGTCAGCAAAGAATCGTCGAGATTGCACGAGCACTGGCGGGCGAGCCGCGCGTCCTGTTGCTTGACGAACCTGCGGCCGGTTTGCGTCATCTCGAAAAGCGCGCACTCGCGGCCTTGCTGAATCAATTGCGACAACAGGGTTTAGGGATTCTCGTGGTCGAACACGACATGGACTTCGTCATGACGATTGCTGATCGGATCACGGTGCTGAACTTCGGCGCGGTGATCGCCTCGGGCACACCCGCCCAGATCCAGCAGGACCCGGCGGTGCTCGATGCCTATCTCGGCGGGGTGCTCGACGAATGACGACCATCCTGGAGCTCGAACGATGCAGCGTCTTCTATGGCGATGTGCAGGCGGTTGATCGTGCGAGTCTGCAGATCGCAGCCGGTGAGATCGTCACCGTGATCGGTCCTAATGGCGCCGGTAAATCGACCCTGCTCGGCGCCGCAATCGGGCTGCTTCGCTCCAGCGGCACGATCCGTCTCGATGGCAAAGCCGTGCCGCGCCCGAGTGTCGAAATCATGGTGGCCGCCGGATTGGGGCTGGTCCCTGAAAAGCGCGAACTGTTTGCAGACATGTCGGTGGCCGACAACCTGCTGCTGGGTGGATTTTCGCGATGGCGACGAGGGCAGCGCGATCAGCGCGCACGCCGCGACGAGGTCTTCGACATCTTTCCGCGACTGCGCGAGCGAAGCGCCCAGACGGCCGCCACCCTGTCGGGCGGCGAGCGGCAGATGCTGGCCATCGGTCGCGCACTGATGGCCAGCCCTCGACTGCTGATGCTCGATGAACCCTCGCTCGGACTTGCGCCGCTGATTGTTCGCGAGGTCTTCCGGGTCATCGCCTCATTGCGTCAGATGGGCGTGGCGGTGCTGCTTGTCGAGCAGAACGCGCGGGCCGCCTTGCAGGTGGCTGACCGCGCGTATGTGCTCGAGACCGGTGCGATCGTGCTGTCGGGCGCGGCGAATGAGCTGCTGCACGACAAGCGGATTGTCGAGTCCTATCTCGGGGTCGGGGGCAAAGGGTCTTCGCTCAGGACACCTTGAAGTGCGACATCATGCACATGTCCTCATGCTCGAGCAGGTGGCAGTGATACACATAGTTGCCGACATAGCCGGGCGGGTAATAAACCAGCAGCTCGACGAGTTCGTTTGACTCGATGCGCACGGTGTCCTGACGAGCCTGTTTATCCAGATCGATCGCCGGTGAGGTCTTGAGTACGAACACACCGGACGCATTGAGCACCCACCGCCGCAACACCACCTGCGACACCAGGTGGATATGGAAGGGATGCATGTCTGGCATCAGCAAAGGATCGGCCACCGGGCGGGGCGTTCCGCTTGCCGCCAGGTTATTGCCGATATTGGCGACATACCAGCGCTCATAAGTCCCTGCCTTCGCCGAAATCGTCGGTGCCGCCAGGGCCGGAAAGGTCTTGGTGACCGTGATGTCCGAATTGGTTTCGCTGGCAAAAAAGGACTTGCGGGCGACCTTGTAGTAGATCGGTCTGCCGGTTGGCGCGCCGGGGGCAGGATTGCTCGTCGTCTGCGCAGCGATGTCGAATGCGAAAGGCCAGTAACGGTCGGTCGAGGCGAGGTACTGACCCGAGCTCATTTCCATGATCTGGACATCAGACCAGCCACTGACGTTGTTGATCGGCGTTGCCGTCGCGGCACCGGTGGTGTTACCCATCAGCAGCACCAGCCGGTTCGGCCCGAAGGCGATGCCAGGCTTCGGACTTAGGCTGCCGGTGCTGGCGCTCCAGACAAAATCATCATCGGTGGCTGTTGCAGCGAGGATGGCGTTGATCACCGTCGCCGACGGTGACACAGTCGATCCCGAGACAACCCCGGATGCCAGGCTGAAATCCTGAACCTTCGAGACCTGGGCCACCGGCAGCGACGAGGTCAGCCATGCGTAGATGGCGCGGTCGGCCGTCGAAAAGTTCTGCGACGTCGGCGCAAACACGGTGCTGGCAGAGTCCGAGAAGATCGCGACCGGTCCGATCTGCATGCCACCCGGCGCACCGGAGTAGGCATCGTTTTCCGGGATCAGTCCGATATTGACCAGCCTGAGTTTCGTCACGGCCGAAGGCACGGCAGACAGATCGATCAGCACATCACGGCGCTGACCCGACGTCACCACAAGTGCCTGCGTGGCGCCGAGTTGCACCGATGTCGACACCAGTCCGGCGTCGGCGCCGATCACCCTCAGGCAATCGGTGTACCAGACCCGACCGCTTGACCTCGCAAGCGCGTCCATGTCCACCAGCGCGAAAGCATAAGTGCGCGCATTGGACGCATTCAGGATGCGCAGACGGTAGGTCCGCCGCGCCACCGCAAGCGTCGGCGAAGGCTTGCCATTGACGAAAACCGTTGAGCCAAGGAACTCCGGGCGCTCGAATCCGACCGGCGCGGTCGGCATGCCCGAGGCGTAGTTGATCGACAGGCCATCGGACGACAGGATGCGATCCTGAACAACGCACAACAGTTCTTGTGCCGCCCCGCCGATTGACGCAAGGATGCTGTCGTCGGCCGCATCGCGGATGAAGTAAACACCGGCCAGTCCGGCGTGCACATGCCGTCCGGTGCGATCAAGCGCATGGTCGTGGTACCAGAGCATCGAGCTGCGCTGGGCATTCGGGTAAACGAACACCGCAGAACTCGCGAATGCATAAGGGTTGCCGCTGAAACTCAGGGGCGTGAGCGGCCATCCATCGTAGGCGGCCTGCACGCGCGCGCCATGCAGGTGAATGGCCACGCCGACGTCCGATTGCGTCTGAACATTGCCGCAGATGTCCGGCCCCACCGGGGCATTGATCGGCGGGGGGGCGAGGATGGTCAGGGTCGAATTCGATACCAGATTCGATATCCAGGTAACCGAGGTCGGCGCATCGCGCCGATAGCTGAGCGTCG
>CAIKZV010000641.1 GCA_903831925.1 uncultured Burkholderiales bacterium | reverse complement strand
GCTGAGTTCGATCGGCATGGGGGAAATGCTCTGCTTCATGGCCTGTCGGCTGAGCAAGCGGCGCAGGTCCTGGCTTGTGCGGCCTCTGGTATCAGCTTGGCTTGAGCAGGCAGTACGAGCTACCGCACGCTGTGAGGTGTGGATCTCGCGCGCCGGCCGCCACGGCGGCCGAGCACTGTTGTCGTGCGCGAGTCCGGTCGGCCAAGGCGCGCGACCGGTGACCGGATTATTCGCCGGTAATGTCGACTCGCCGGGCCAGCGTGTCGTCGGTGCCGCCTTCGGTGACCTGCGGCTTGCTCAATTCGACGCGGTCGATGGGCACGCCAGCGGCGACCAGCGCATCGCGCACGGCAATCGCGCGCTCTTTGGCGAGCTCAGCGTTCCTTTCAGGGTCGCCGGTCTTGTCATGAAAACCCGAGACAGCAAGCCGGATACCGGCGCTGCGGGTGGCAGCCTCGATTGCGGGGGCAAGCGTTTTGGCCGCATCGGCAGGCAGCGCCGAGACGCCGGTATCGAAGAGCACACGGGCGAGAAGGGGCGCGGCAGCAGCAGCGGTGCCCGGGGCGGTGACGAAAGTACCGGCGGCCGACGTTGCGCCTGACGCAGCTGTGGCAGGGGTCGACGTTGCGGCTGACGCAGTCGTGGCAGTTGCCGATGTCGACTTGGACGCAGCACTGTCCGGGCCGCTCTGGAATGCGGCTGTTCCGGCGAGCACCGCGACGGCAATGGCCAGCGTGACTGCAAGTCCAATGACCCAGGCCACCAGGCCGCCGTTTTCGTTGCTGTCGTCATCCATGTCGAATCGCTCGTGTCGTGTTGAGTGAAGGGGGGTGCGGTCGGGTGTCGGGCATCGGAGGGGATCGAGTCGAACCGGGCCAAGCGCGGCGATTATAGCTGCGGTGCGCCGACCACCACCGGCTCGGCCTCGAGCCGGATGCCAAAGCGGGTCGCGACAGCGTCCCGAATCCGGCTTGCCAGCGCGAGAATCTCGCCGCCGCCGGCGTGTCCGTGATTGACCAGGACCAGTGCATGGCGTTCATGCACGCCGGCATGACCCACCCGCATTCCCTTGAAGCCACAGCGCTCGATCATCCAGGCCGCCGAGACCTTGACCTGATCGCCTGAGGGCCAGCAGGGCAGCCCGGGCTCGCGCGTTGCCAGGGCCGTCGCTTGCTCAGCTTCGATCAGCGGGTTCTTGAAGAAACTGCCGGCATTGCCAATGACTGCCGGGTCGGGCAGTTTGCGCCGCCTGATGCGGCTGACCGCATCGGCCACATCGGTCGCTGTCGGCGCAACGATGCATGCCTCGGCCAGCTCGGCGCGAATCTCGCCGTAGTCGAGCTTCAGGTCGGCTGTTCGCGACAGTCGCAGGCGCACGGAAGTCACCAGCCAGCGGGCGGCGCCTGCATGCTTGAAGACGCTGTCGCGATAGCCGAAGGCGCAGTCGCGGGCATCGAAGCTTCGGCCAGTGCCGCTGCCAAGATCGACCGCATCGAGCGACTCGAAGTGGTCGCGCAGTTCGACGCCATAGGCGCCGATGTTCTGGATGGGCGCCGCCCCGACCGTCCCGGGGATCAGGGCGAGGTTTTCGAGGCCGGCCAGTCCTTGCGACAGCGTCCAGCGCACCAGCGGATCCCAGGCTTCGCCGGCGGCCGCCTCGATGATCACCGCGTCGCCAACCTCGTGCACGATGCGCAGGCCTCGCAGCGCCATCTGCACGATCGGCTGCTGCGGATCATCGGCGATCAGCAGGTTGCTGCCGCCACCGAGGATCAGCGGTGGCTGCGCCTGCCCCTTGCCGGCATCGTCGCGCAGTGCCTCGCAAAGCTGCGGCAGATCGTCGAGGGATTCGAGGCGCCAGAGCAGGCGGGCGCGCGCATCGATGCCGAAGGTGTTGAGCCCGCGCAGCGGCGCATCGGCCTGTCGAACCAATCCCATGGATCAGCTCGGGATATAGGCGAGTCTCACATAGATCGGGGCGAAGGCCTCGGCCTGCGTGATCTCGATCAGCGATTCCTTGGCCAGCTCGAGCAGCGCGATGAAGGTCACGATCACCACCGGCAGCCCGCGGCTGGCGTCGAACATCTCATGGAACTCGGCAAAACGGCGGTCTTGCAGCGTGCGCAGCACGATCGTCATGTGCTCGCGCACCGAGAGTTCTTCGCGACTGATGTGGTGATGCTGAATGAGCTTGGCGCGGCGCAGGATGTCGGCCCAGGCATCACGCAGATCGACCAGGTCGACTTGCGGCACGCGCGCTTCCTGAATCTGATCGAGCATGACCTGGGCGATTGCGAAGTCGCGACCGGCCTGCGGCAACTGATCGAGCCGCTGCGCGCCGAGTTTGATGCGCTCGTATTCGAGCAGCCTGCGGGTGAGTTCGGCGCGCGGGTCTTCGACCTCCTCGCCGGTATCGGCCTTGCGAACCGGCAGCAGCATCCGCGACTTGATGTCGATCAGCAGCGCCGCCATCAGCAGGTATTCAGAGGCGAGTTCGAGATTGTGCCGGCGGATCTCCTCGACATAGGCGAGGTACTGGCGGGTGACTTCGGCCAGCGGAATGTCGAGGATATTGAAGTTCTGGCGCCGGATCAGGTAGAGCAGCAAATCAAGCGGCCCTTCGAAGCTGTCAAGGAAGACCTCGAGCGCATCCGGCGGAATGTAGAGATCGAGCGGCATCTGCCGCAGCGGCTCTCCATGGATGCGGGCAAGCACCGAATCGATGGCGATCGGCTCGGCGGCTGACCCAGCACCGGCGGCGGGATCGGCCGCGCGAGGGGCTTGGCTGCCGGTTGCGATGTCGACAACCGTCACGGCTCAGGTTTTGGTCTGGTAGGGATAGGCTTTTTGCGGCACTTTTGAATCGAGCAGGCGCCTGGCCTCGTCGGGTTCAATCGCGGCTTTGTCCCACCAGATCGCCCGCCCTTCGCGCTGACGGGCTTCAAGCCCCGGGCGCTGCGCCTTGAGTGCTTTCAGAAAATGCGTGGCTTCGGACTGATAGAGGGCCATGGCGCGGTCACCTTTGAACGGAAGCGGTCGATTGTACCGGCAGGTGCGCGCCGGGCTGTCGGGCGCGGTCGGCCGCCCGCGCGCGGAGCGCCCGATCAGTCGGGCTTCGGCGTATGCCGGCTGATCAATGCTGCCAGCGCATCGTCCAGATGCTCGAAGACATTGTGCGGACCCATTTCCTGCAGAAACCCCGAGCGTTGAAGCAGTGACATCGGCTGCTCGTTCGGCTCGGCGATGATCAGTGTGCCACCGCGTTTTTCGAGCTGGGTGAGCAGCGAATGCAGGGAATCGAGGCCGCTGGTGTCCAGGTTGATGACCTGGTGCATCTCGAGCACCACCACGCCCGCGGCCTTGCTCGCGCCGTCAAGCAGTGCTTCGAGCTTGTCGACTGAACCGAAAAAGAGTGAGCCGAAGAGTCGCCAGGCCTCGGTGCGCGTGCCGTCGGGCAGGGTCGCGATGTCGGCCGGCAGCCGGATCGGCTCGACCCGCGTCAGGCTCGAGATGCGATGGATAAAAAACAGGCTCGCCAGCACCAGCCCGACCTCGATGGCGACCGTGATGTCGAAGATCACGGTCAGGGCAAACGTGGCCAGCATGATCGTGCGATAGCTGATCGAAAACTGGCTCAGCTTGCCGAAGGCCGACCAGTCGCCCATGTTCCAGGCGACGAACAGGAGGATGGCGGCAAGGCTTGCCATCGGGATGTTCTGCGCAAGCGGTGCCAGCACCAGTACGATCGCCAGCAGCGTGATGGCGTGGATGATGCCCGCGACCGGCGATCGCGCGCCGCTGCGCACATTGGTCATGGTGCGTGCAATCGTGCCGGTGGCGGCAATGCCGCCAAAGAGCGGCGTCACCAGATTGGCCACGCCCTGGGCCATCAGTTCCTGATTCGGGTCGTGGCGATCGTCGATCATGCTGTCGGCCACCCGGGCACACAGCAGCGATTCGATGGCACACAGCAGCGCGATCGAGATGGTCGGCCCGAAGAGCTTCTGCACGCTTTCCCATTCGAAGGCGGGTACGGCAAAGCTCGGCAGACCGCGCGCAATGCCACCGAAGCGGCTGCCGATGGTATCGACCGACAGCCCGAACAGCGTCACCGCGATGATGCCGATGGCCAGCACCATCACCGTGCCGGGCACGCGGGCGGCCCACTGGCGCAAGCGCCCGTGTTCGGGCAGATAGGTCTTGGGCCAGACGACGATCAGCGCCAGCGAGGCTGCGGCCAGCACCAGTGCCTGCCAGTTCAGGCTCGCCCGGGCCGCCCACAGGACGCCGATCTGCGACAGCAGGTTGGCCGGCATGCGCTCAACCTGCAGTCCGAGAAAATCGCGCAGCTGCGCCAGTCCGATGATGACCGCGATGCCATTGGTAAAGCCGGTGACGATCGAGATCGGAATGAAGCGGATCAGCTGTCCCAGGCGCAGCGCGCCCATCGCAATCAGCAGCACCCCGGCCATCATGGTGGCGATCAGCAGATTGGCCAGGCCATAGCGCTCGACGATGGTGTAGAGCAGCGCAACGAAGGCGCCGGCCGGCCCGCCGATCTGCACCTTCGAGCCGCCGAGGGCCGAGATCAGAAAGCCCGCAATGATCGCGGTAAACAGCCCGGCATCGGGCTTGACCCCGCTGGCAATGCCGAAAGCCATCGCCAGCGGCAGGGCCACCACGCCAACGGTGATGCCGGCCGACAGGTCGGCCAGAAAATCGGCTCTCGTGTAGTGACGCAGCGACTCGATCAGTCGCGGATGGAAACCGGGCAGACCCGGCTTCACTCAGCGCACCCTCATGCCGGGCCGGGCGCCGGGCCAGGGCTCGAGCAGGTAGACCCCGCCGCCGTCATCGTCGGCCGAGGCCGCCAGCACCATGCCTTCGCTGATGCCGAATTTCATCTTGCGCGGGGCGAGGTTGGCCACCATCACGGTGAGCTTGCCGGTGAGCTGCTCGGGCTGATACCAGGCCTTGATGCCGGAGAACACATTGCGCAGTCGGCCTTCACCGACATCGAGCGTCAGGCGCAGCAGCTTGTCGGAGCCTTCGACTGCTTCGGCCGCGACGATGAGCGCAATGCGCAGATCGACTTTGGTGAAATCGTCGATGCCGATCAGGCCGTCGTCGGAGGTCGATGAAGATCCCGACGAAGACTGCGATGCGCCGGGCTGCACCGATGAGCCCGTCCCGCCGGACTTTGCTGGCGCTGCGGCTTTGGTGCCCCCTGCCTTCGTCGCTGCAGCCGGCGCCTCGGGGGGCGCGACATCGAAGAGTGCATCGAGCTGCTTCGGATCGACCCGGGTCAGCAGATGCTGATAGGCATTGATCTGATGCCCCTCGGGCAAAGGCGAGGCCAGGGCTGCCCAGTCGGTGGCCGGCAGGTTCATGAAAGCCCGCACCTTCTCGACCGTTGCCGGCAGCACCGGCGCAAGCAGCAGCACCAGATCGCGAAAGGCGCGCAGCGCGGTCGAGCAGCAGCGATGCAGATCGGCTTCGCGGGCTGGGTCCTTGGCCAGATCCCAGGGGCGCTCGGCATCGACATACTGGTTGACCGCATCGGCAAACTGCATGACCTCGCGGATCGCCTTGCCGAATTCGCGCTGCTGATAGTGAGCTGCGACCGCCTCCGGGCCGCTCCAGGGCTTGGCGAAGCCTTCATGGGCGCCATGGTCGAAGCCGGCCAGACGACCGTCGAAGCGTTTGACCAGAAAGCCCGCGCACCGGCTGGCGATATTGACCAGCTTGCCGACCAGATCGGCATTGACCCGCGCCACGAAGTCATCCGGGTTGAAGTCGATGTCCTCGACCCGTGCATTGAGCTTGGCCGCCAGGTAGTAGCGCATCCACTCCGGGTTCATGCCGAGCTCGAGATAGCGCAGCGGCGAGATGCCGGTGCCGCGCGACTTGCTCATCTTTTCGCCCGATACCGTGATGAAGCCATGCACGTTGATTTTGTCGGGCACCTTGTAGCCTGCGAATTTCAGCGTCGCAGGCCAGAAGAGCGTGTGAAAGTAGATGATGTCCTTGCCGATGAAATGGACCT
>CAIKZV010000640.1 GCA_903831925.1 uncultured Burkholderiales bacterium | reverse complement strand
TCGGTTTGGGCGCGGGGGGGCGCATTACTACCAGATCGGTCATGACGATTCGCCCCGCAAACGGCGAGACCTCGATCCGCCCGATGCTGACTTCCCGGCCGACCAATTCGCCTACCTTTGCCGCAATCTGATGCCGCATCAGATTCGGTCCCCAGGTCAGGCCGCCGACAATCAGCGCAGCCAGAACCGCAATCGCCACCAGCAGCCAAAGTGCGGCACGCGCCAGAGCGCCGCGCTGCCTGAACGCGGCTGCTCGCTTTTCGACGCTTGCGCGGGCCATCTGGCGATGCTCCTTCTTGCTGTGGCTCGGCGTGGGTCTTTCGGATCAACCGCGCGCGATGCCGAGCTTGAGCACGGTCTGCAGCTCTGCCGGATGCCGGATCAGCGCATCGGCGCCCCATTCATGGGGCGGCAAAGCTTCGCCGCAGAATCCGTAGGCAGCGGCAATCGTCATCATCCCGGCGGCCTTGCCGGCTTCGATGTCACGCAGATCGTCTCCGACATAGATGCAATCGAGCGGCGACACGCCGGTGACGCGTGAGGCATGGAGCAGGGGCTCGGGGTGCGGTTTGGAATACGGCGTCGTGTCGCCGCCGATCGCGGTGGCGGATCGCTCGAGCAAGCCGAGTGCCGCCATGATCGGTCGCACGTAACGCTCGACCTTGTTGCTGACCACCCCCCAGCGCACACCTGCGGCATCGAGCGCATCGAGCACCTCGGTCATGCCGTCGAAGACCCGGGTGTGGACGACCATCGCCGCCTCATAGCGCGTCAGAAAGTCGAGACGCAAAGCCTCGTAGGCCGGGTCTTCGCTGCCGATACCCAAGCCCTGGCCGATCAGACCGCGAGCACCATGCGAGGCGAAAGGTCGCAGCAACTCAAGCGGCATCGGTTCGAGACCGCGGGCCACTCGCATCGCATTGACCGGGGCGGCAAGATCGGCTGCGGTATCAGCGAGGGTGCCGTCGAGATCGAAAAACACCGCAGCGGGCAGGTTGGAGCGCCTTTCGATCGCGTGCATGGCAAGCGTCCGAGTCAGGCGGCCCGTCGCATTGCGACGAGGTAATTCACGCTGACATCGTTGTCGACCAGCCGGTACTCGCGGCTGAGCGGGTTGTAGGTCAGCCCCATCATCGCCGACTGCTCGAGGCCCGCTCGTCGTGCAGCGTTCACCAGTTCTGATGGCTTGATGAACTTTTCGTATTCATGCGTGCCGCGCGGCAGCAGATTGAGGATGTATTCGGCGCCGATGATCGCAAACAGAAAGGCCTTGGGGTTGCGATTGAGCGTCGAGAAAAAGACCCAGCCGCCAGGCTTGACCAGACGGGCGCAGGCAGCAATGGTCGAGTCGGGGTCGGGAACGTGCTCCAGCATTTCCATGCAGGTGACCACGTCGTAAAGACCCGGCTCGCGCTCGGCAAAAGTTTCTGCGAGAACCTGCTCATAACGGACAGTCACACCCGATTCGAGGCCATGCAATTCGGCAACCTGCAAGGCTTTGTCGGCCAGGTCGATGCCGGTTACCTGCGCCCCATGACGCGCCATCGCTTCGGCGAGGATGCCACCGCCGCAGCCGACGTCGATTGCCTTTCGTCCTGCCAGCGGACCGGCCAGTCGCTCAATCCAGCCGAGTCGCAGCGGGTTGATCTGATGAAGCGGTCTGAACTCCGACTCCGGATCCCACCAGCGTGAGGCCAGCGCCTGAAATTTGGCTACTTCGGCGGCATCAGCATTGGCTTTCATGGGTGGGACGCTCTCTTGCCGATAGGAAGGGGTTTCGGTGGTGGACATCAATCGATACCAGGAGGACAGAGCGCCATTCTACGGTCCCCCCGACGCGCGAGCTATGAACTCTGTGACGGGGCGCGCCGATCAGGCAATACAAACGAAAAAAGCGCTGAGACGAAAAAAAGCCCCGCTTTCCTGCAAAAGCGGGGCTTTAAATAAGGCTGAGGCTTATTGCTTGACGGCTTCAACCTGGATCACCGGGCGCACATCCTTGGGGAAACCCCAGTCAATGCCGTAGGCCATGCCGAAGGCGGTGCGGTCGATGGTGGCTTCAAAGTCACCACCGCACACTTCGCGCTTGAGCATGGGGCTTTGGTAACAGTTGAAGTTGTTGGCCTTGAGCGTGACGGGCTGGGTCGTGCCCAACAGCGTCAGGTTGCCGCTGATGCTGCTGACCTTGTCGCCGGTGAATGTGAACTTGTCACCCACGAACTTGATGGTGGGGTACTTGGCGGCGTCAAAAAGGTCTGCGCTTTGCAGGTGCTTGTTGAAGGCTTCAAAGCCGGTG
>CAIKZV010000639.1 GCA_903831925.1 uncultured Burkholderiales bacterium | reverse complement strand
GTGCATCGAAATCTGTGCCGGACTGCGCTCGAACAGCGTGCTCGGGCGCACGCTGCGGATCGGCCCTTCGCTCGGATGGTCGACCGATTCGAAGAGGCCAACTGCCTTCAGATGCGGATGCTCCGGCAGCTCGTTGATCGAATAGAGCCGGGTCGCCGGAATGTCGAGCCGCTCGCACAGCGCCAGGCATTCGTCGGTGCTCATCTGGCTGGTCACGCCGGCCATGTCGGCATAGATCTGCCGGATTTTCGCGTTGCGCTCGTGCCGGTCTTCGAGGTTGTACCTGGCCGCGAGGTCGTCGCGCCCGACACCCTTGAAGAAGGCGACCCAGTGCGCAGCGGTATAGGGCAGCATGGCGATGTGGCCATCGCGCGTCGGTGCCGGCTTGCGCCCGCCCGCCAGCAGGCGAACATAGCCTGCGGGGCCGATCGGCGGCTCGAAGCTCAGGCCGCCGAGGTGCTCGGCCATCGTGAAGGCCACCATTGTCTCGAGCATCGGCACCTCCACCAGCTGACCCTGCCCGGTGCGCTCGCGGTGCAGCAGCGCGGCCAGCACCGCGTTGGCCAGCGCCAGTCCGCAGGTCTTGTCGGCCAGCAGCGTCGGCGCATAGTCGGGCTTTCCGGTTTCGTTGCCGATCAGGCTCGCGATGCCGCTGGCCGCCTGGATCACATCGTCGAAGGCCGGCTTGCCGGCATCGGGCCCTGACTCACCGAAGCCGGTTGCCATGCAGTAGACCAGGTCGGGTTTGATCGCCGACAGCGCGCCATAGCCCAGGCCGAGTCGTTCGATCGCATCGACCCGCATGTTGTGGACCACCACATCGACGCTCGGCAGCAGGCGATGAATGATCTCCAGGCCCTCGGGGGTTTTCAGGTCGATCGACAGTGATCGCTTGTTGCGGTTGATGGCCAGGAAGATCGAGCTCATGCCGCGATTCTTCGATACGCCATTGGCGCGCATCAGGTCGCCTGCGGGCGGTTCGACCTTGATGATGTCGGCCCCATAGTCGCCCAGGATCTGCGTGGCCAAGGGGCCGAGAACGACCGCGGTGAGGTCGAGGATGCGATAACCGGCAAGCGGGCCGGTGCGATTCGCGGGCGCTGTGTCCATGCCGGAATCTGTCTCCCTGTTTTATGTGTTTCGGTACATCTGACAGGGGGCTGAGGATAAATACTTGTTGCCTGCCCAACAAGCTTCGGTCGAGAATCGACCCACTACTACAATGACATATCGAGGACCTGCGCAAGGCAGGGATTGACAATCTTCCCGGGGCTGGCGCCTCGCGGCCCGCTCCGATTCACAGACATCACACAAGGACTCACCATCATGACTACTGCCCTTTCCGCGGTCATTCCCGCCACGCCTCCGGTCGCCATGGCCCTCGATGGCCATGTCGGCATCGTCGAGGTTCAGAAGCCGCCGCATAACTTCTTCGACCAGGAAATGCTCTCGGGCATCGCCGATGCCTTCGAGATGTTCGAGACCAACCCCGAGTGCCGTGTGATCGTTCTGTGCGCGCAAGGCACCTCGTTTTGCGCCGGCGCCGACTTCTCGCGTCGTGACAATGCCGCCAGCGGCAACGTCCATCGCAGCCCGCGTGCGGTCAATCCCATCTACGGTGAAGCGGCGCGTCTGTTTGCCGCCACCAAGCCGGTGATCTGCGCGGTGCAGGGTCCGGCCATCGGCGGCGGACTGGGTCTGGCGATGGTCGGCGATTTCCGGGTGACCTGCCCTGAGGCGAAATTTGCCGCGAATTTCTCGCGCCTCGGCTTTCATCCCGGCTTTGGCCTGTCGGTCACGCTGCCCCGCGTGGTCGGCATCCAGAAGGCGCAGATGATGTTTTTCACCGGCCGTCGTATCGGCGGCGAAGAGGCGGTGTCGATGGGTCTGGCCGATGTGCTGGTGCCGCGCGAGCAGGTTCGCGACGAGGCGATGAAGATGGCGCGCGAGATTGCGATCTCGGCACCCATGGCCGTGCAGGCAGTGCGCGCCACCCTGCGTGCCGGGCTGGTCGAGCAGATCCGCAGCATGGTTGCTCACGAAAGCATGCAGCAGACGCAGCACTATCAGACCGAAGACTTCAAGGAAGGCATTGCCGCGTCGGCTGCACGACGCGACCCGGTGTTCAAAGGCCGCTGAACAACGGGGCCGCAGTGCCCCGACTGAATCGAGGAGACACGCATGGACAATCCGTTCGATCTGAGCGGCAAGGTGGTGCTGGTCACCGGCGGCAGCCGGGGCCTGGGCCGCGCGATGGTGCTCGGCTTTGCTGCGCACGGTGCCGACGTGATCATCGCGTCGCGCAAGTTCGATGCCTGCGAGGCGGTAGCCGCCGAGGTGCGTGCCATGGGGCGAAAAGCGCTGCCGGTGGCCGCGCACGTGGGTCGCTGGGACGACTGCGATGCCCTGGTCCACCATGTGTACGCCCAGTTCGGACGCATCGACGTGCTGGTCAACAATGCCGGCATGTCGCCGCTCTACGGCAAGCTCTCCGAAGTGACCGAGGACATGTTCGACAAGGTCCTGGCGGTCAACCTCAAGGGCCCTTACCGGCTCAGTGCCCTGATCGGCGAGCGCATGGCCGAGGG
>CAIKZV010000638.1 GCA_903831925.1 uncultured Burkholderiales bacterium | reverse complement strand
CGCGCGATCGGCACCGGCCGGGATGATCGTCGAGGCCACGGTGGCAGCGCCACTGGCGATATAGACCGTTGGCTTCCAGCCGAGTTCACTCACCCGCCGGATTCCCATCGCACCGAACTTGCCGGTGACGCCGAGGATCAGCGCATCGAAGTTGCCGCTTTGCAGAGCAATCAGCTGCGAGTCGACCGTCGGATCGGTGACCTCATACGACATCGCCTTGACCACCGAGTCGTACTGCGCGCCCAGCACATCCTTCGCTCCGGCCACGAAATCCCGCCCGAGGTCATCGTTCTGATAGAGGATCGCGATCTTCGCTTTCGCGTTCTGACTGATTGCATGCTTGATGAAAATCTGCGCCTCGGTTCGCGCGCTCGGCGCAAACGGCATTGTCCAGGGATAGCTCTTGAAGTCGCCCCACTTGTCGCCGTTCACCGACAGGAACAGATGCGGCACCTTGCGGTCGTTGATGTATTTGACGACCGCCGAATTGGGGCCTGTGCCCAGCATCGCAAACATGAAGGCCACCTCTTCCTGCTCGATCAGACGGCGGGTCTGCTCGAGGGTCTTGGCCGGATTGAAGCCATCGTCGGTGATGATGTAATTGATTTTTCTGCCGGCAATGCCGCCCTGCGTCTCGTTAAGCATGCGGAAGTAAGCGTTTTGCGCCTTGTTGATGGTGCCAAGCGCCGAGACCGGCCCGCTGAGCGAGGTGGTCGTGCCGATCTTGATCTCGGTCGCGGTCACACCCGGGGTTTCCTGGGCCCGCGCGGTGATCGGGGACAGGGCGCCGAGGGCAGCAGCCGACGCGGCCGCCATGAATGCGCGTCGATCGATTGCTGCGAGCTGAGTCCTCTGAGTCCTGATGGACATCGCCTGATCACTCAGCGCCAGTGATTGGCGTTCACGGTCGATATCGGATGCCATGCTTGTCTCCTGTGGTTTTATTGTCGCGAGCCCTTGCCGGATCACGCTCCGGTTTGACAGGCTCGCTTGTGACTCTTATCGCGTCGGCCGGCACCGGTCAAATGCGATTGATGCGTTTTCGGGTCGACCGCCCCGATCGAATCGCTGGTCAATCGGGCCGGCGGCGCTTAAGGTGTCGGAAACGCGTCCTCGATGACGCGGCAAAGACTCGGAGACAGCATGACCATCGTCGCATCACAGAGCGCTGCGAGCCGCGGTGCTGCACCCATCTCGCTGATGGGCGTGCCAGGCTCCCCCTACACCCGCAAGATGCTGGCCGTGCTGCGCTATCGGCGCATCCCCTATCAGCTGATCCTCGGGTCTCATACCCAGACCGCCCCCAGTGGGCGGCCCGAACCGAAGGTGCGCATGCTGCCCACCTTTTACCTGCCGGATGCCGATGGCGTGGTGCAGGCTGTCACCGACTCCACCCCGCTCATCCGACGCTTCGAGGCCGAATACAGAGGTCGCCATGCCGTGCCGGGCGACCCGGTGCTGGCACTCATCGACGCCCTGATCGAAGACTATGCCGATGAGTGGCTGACCAAGGCGATGTTTCACTATCGATGGGCTTATGCGGCCGATATCAGCAAAGCGGGCAGTGTCCTGCCGGTCTGGGCGCGTGAGCCACAGGACGACGCCACGCTGGCCGCCAACAACCGGATGATCAGCGATCGTCAGATCGCACGCCTGCGCTATGTGGGCTCCAATCCGACAACCGCTCGTGTCATCGAATCGAGCTACGAACGCTTCCTCGACACCTTGGAAGACCATCTTCGCAAACATCGTTATCTGCTTGGAAAGCGGCCAGGCACGGGCGATTTCGGCATCTATGGCCAGCTCACTCAGCTCGCCCATTTCGATCCGACATCGATGGCAGTAACAGTGGCACGCGCACCACGGGTCTATGGCTGGACTGGCCTGGTCGATGATCTCTCGGGCGTGGAGCCCGCCGAGTCCGACTGGTTCGACACCCGGGCATTGCCCGACACGCTGATGCGAATCCTGCACGAGATCGGGCGCGTCTATCCGCCGCTGCTGCTGGCCAATGCTGCGGCGCTCAAAGCCGGCGACAAGCAGGTGCAAACCGTCATCGACGGCAGCCAATGGGTCCAGGACCCTTTCGTGTACCAGGGCAAGTGTCTCGCCTGGCTGCGGCGCGATCACGCAGCACTCTCGCCTGCCGATCGCGCCCGATTCGATCGAATCATCGCGGGCACCGGCTGCGAGCCGATCTTTGCCTGAGTCACAGCCAATCCAACACAGGAGCAGACCATGGGGCCGGTGATCATCAGACGACTGCTGGTATCGCTGCCGGCACTGCTGGGCGTGCTGTTTCTGTGTTTCTGCCTGCTGCAGGTGGTGCCAAGCGACCCCGCGCGAATCATTGCCGGTCCTGATGCCAAGCCCGAAGAAGTTGCGGCAGTCCGCGCCGAACTCGGCCTCGATCGCCCGATCGCCTATCAGTTCGCCGAATACGTCGGCAGGCTCTCCCGAGGCGATCTCGGTCGCTCGATCATCTCCAACAAGTCGGTTGGTGAGGAGTTGGCCGATACCGTCGGGCCGACGGTCGAACTCATGATTGGCGCGATGCTGCTGGCAGTGCCGATCGGATTGCTGCTGGGCACGATCGCCGCGGTCCGACGCGGCACCCTCACCGATCGGCTGATCATGGCGATTTCGGTGGCCGGCGTCTCGATGCCGGTGTTCTTCATCGGCCTGCTGCTCATCCAGTATGTCGGCTACAAGTGGGATCTGCTGCCCTTTACTGGCCGTACCGGCCCGGTCTGGGATGGCGGTCTGCCGAGCCTGATCCTGCCGGCGCTGACATTGGGATGCGTGCTGATCGGCCCGATCGCAAGGCTGACGCGAACCGCGGTCCTGGAGGTGCTGGGCGCCGATTTCGTGCGCACCGCGCGAGCCAAGGGCCTGCGCGAATCGGTGGTGATCGTTCAGCACGCCCTGCGCAACGCGCTGATCCCGGTGGTCACGCTGATCG
>CAIKZV010000637.1 GCA_903831925.1 uncultured Burkholderiales bacterium | reverse complement strand
CTCTCGAAGGTCTTCAACTTCGACCATGCCGAGGTAGCCGCCAACCCGGTCCACCTGCTCTACATGCTCGAGCAGCAGATCGAGCGCGAGCAGTTCGCGCCCGAGACCGAAAAGAAATACCTCGCCTTCATCAAGGAGCATCTGTCGCGCCCCTATGCCGAGTTCATCGGCAAGGAAATCCAGACCGCCTATCTCGAGTCCTATTCCGAGTACGGACAAAACGTCTTTGATCGCTATGTGAGCTTTGCCGACTTCTGGATTCAGGATCAGGAGTTCCGCGACCCGAACACCGGCGAGATCCTCGATCGCAACCACCTCAACGACGAACTCGAAAAGATCGAAAAGCCCGCCGGGATTGCCAACCCGAAGGACTTCCGCCACGAGATCGTCAATTTCGTGCTGCGAGCCCGGGCCAACAACAACGGCAACAATCCGTCCTGGACCAGCTACGAGAAGCTTCGTGGCGTCATCGAGAAAAAAATGTTTTCGACGACCGAAGACCTGCTGCCGGTGATCTCGTTCAACGCCAAAGCCTCGATCGACGAGCAACGCAAGCATCAGAACTTCATCGATCGCATGGTCGAGAAAGGCTATACATCCAAACAGGTTCGACTGCTGGTCGAGTGGTACCTGCGCGTTCGCAAGTCCTCCTGATCCCGCCCAGACTGCCGTCGGAGCCACCATGTCCGAGATCATCGATCGCCGTGTCAATGGACGACGCAAGAGCGCTGCCAACCAGCAGCGCTTCCTCAAACGCTACAAGGCCCAGGTGCGCGAGGCGGTCGCACGCGCCGTCTCGCAGCGCAAGATCGCCGACACCGCTCAGGGCGGCAATGTCACGATCCCGGCGCGCGACCTGAACGAGCCGACTTTCTCGGTCGGCCAGGGCGGCATGCGCGAGCGGGTGCTGCCCGGCAACGACTCCTTCAACACCGGCGATCGCATCCCCAGGCCTCAGGGCGGCGGCGGCGGCCAGGGCAGCGGGCAGGCCAGCGACTCGGGCGAAGGCGAAGACGCCTTTACCTTCGCCCTGAGTCGCGAGGAATTCCTCGAGTTCTTCTTCGAGGACATGGAGCTGCCTGATCTGGTCAAGACGCAACTTGCCCAGATCACGCAATCCAAGCTCAAGCGCGGCGGCTACCGCAACGACGGCACGCCCTCCAACCTTGCCATCGTCAGAACCATGCGCGAATCGCTCGGGCGGCGCATCGCGCTGGCGGCACCCTATCGCCATCAGCTGGCCAGGATCGACGAAGCGATCGCCGCCGAAATCGCGCAACGCGTCGATGCGGCTGACGAGCCCTTCGATGAGGCGGCAAACCAGCAGGCCGATGCCCGGCTCGCCGCGCTGCAGGCCGAACACGAACGCCTGACCGGGCGCATTGCACGCGTGCCTTTCATCGACGAATTCGACCTGCGCTATAACAACCGGATCCCGCAGCCGCGACCGATCGCGCAGGCAGTCATGCTCTGCATCATGGACGTCTCCGGCTCGATGGACGAAAACCGCAAGGAGCTCGCCAAGCGCTTCTTCATCCTGCTGCACCTGTTTCTCACGCGCCACTACGAGCGCATCGAAATCGTCTTCATCCGTCACCACACCACTGCCGCAGTCGTCGATGAAGAAGGTTTTTTTCACTCGCGCGAATCCGGCGGCACCCTGGTCTCGAGTGCGCTGGAGCTTGCACTCGAGACCATCAAGGAGCGCTTTCCGGCCGACCTCTGGAACGTCTATGTGGCGCAGGCCTCTGATGGCGACAACTGGGAAAGCGACTGCCCCAAGTGCCACGACCTGCTGGTGAACGAGCTGCTTCCGCGCGTGCAGTACTACACCTATGTCGAGATCGATGCAGCGCAGCCGCAATCGCTGTGGGAGCAATACGAGCTGGCCAGAGGTGCCTCGCGCAACATGGCGCTCGGTCGCATCCTTGGCCGCGCCGATGTCTATCCGGTGCTGCGTGAACTCTTCGCCCGCAAGGAAAGGATGGCCGCCTGATGACCCAATTCGCCTCCTCACATTCGAAAGGCGGCTCGACCGTCCCGCGTCGCGGCGGCCCCCTGCTGCCGGGCGGCTCCGAATGGAGCTTCGAGTCCATTGCGCAATACGACCGCGAAATCGCCCGCGTCGCACAGGCCTATGGCCTGGACACCTATGCCAATCAGATCGAGGTGATCAGTGCCGAGCAGATGATGGATGCCTATTCATCGCATGGCATGCCGGTCGGCTATACCCACTGGTCTTACGGCAAGCACTATCTCTCGACCGAGCAAACCTATCGTCGCGGTCACATGGGACTGGCCTACGAGATCGTGATCAATTCCGATCCGTGCATCGCCTACCTCATGGAAGAAAACACCCTTCCGATGCAGGCGCTCGTGATTGCGCATGCCTGCTACGGACACAACTCCTTTTTCAAGGGCAATTATCTTTTTCGCACCTGGACGCATGCCGACTCGATCATCGACTATCTGGTCTTTGCCAAGCGTTTTGTCG
>CAIKZV010000636.1 GCA_903831925.1 uncultured Burkholderiales bacterium | reverse complement strand
GATTTCCATGCTGGTGGCCGACAGCGAAAACTACGCCGTGCTTACTGCGACCGAGAACGGTTTCGGCAAGCGCACCCCGATTGCCGAATACACCCGTCATGGCCGCGGCACCAAGGGCATGATCGCGATCCAGACCAGCGAGCGCAACGGCAAGGTGGTGGGTGCGATCCTGGTCGAGTCGAGCGACGAGATCATGCTGATCACCACCGGCGGCGTGCTGGTGCGCACCCGGGTTTCGGAGATTCGCGAGATGGGCCGTGCAACCCAGGGTGTGACCCTGATTGCGGTCGATGCGGGCACCACGCTGCAGGGCGTTCAGCGGGTCGTCGAGTCGGATGCGGCCGATGATGGCGTTGTCGCTGCTGATCCGGTGGCCCCGGATGCCCCCGATGAAGGGGCGCCGGAGTCGGGTACCCCGCAGTGACCCGCAAGGTCTTCAACTTTTCCCCGGGCCCGGCGCTGAGTCCAGAGCCGGTGCTGCGCCAGGCCGCCGACGAGATGCTCGACTGGCAGGGCACCGGCATGTCGGTGATGGAGGTGAGTCATCGGGGCAAGGACTTCATGGCCCTTCATGCCCGAGCGATCGCCGATCTGCGCGAACTGCTCGCGATTCCGCCGAATTACAAGGTGCTCTTCATGCAGGGCGGAGCGCTTGCCGAAAACGCGATCGTGCCGCTGAATCTGATGGGCGATGGCGGTCAGGCCGATTACCTTCTGACCGGGCAGTGGTCGCTGAAATCGGCACGCGAGGCCGCGCGATACGGGCAGGTCAACATCGTGGCCGATGCCACGGGGTCGGAAGGCCGCTACACCCATATCCCCAAGCAAACCGTCTGGAAGCTGTCGCGCGAGGCGGCGTATCTGCATCTTTGCACCAGCGAGACGATCGAAGGTGTCGAGTTTCAGGGCGACCCGATTGTTGGCCGCGGTGAGCACGAGGTGTCGCCCGATGTGCCGATCGTGGCCGACATGTCCTCGCACATTCTGTCGCGGGTCATCGATGTCAGCCGCTATGGATGCATCTATGGCGGCGCTCAGAAAAATATCGGCCCGGCCGGTCTGACCTTCGTGATCGTTCGTGAAGACCTGATCGGGCGAGCCCATCGGCTGTGCCCGAGCGCGTTCAACTATCAGGTCGTGGCCGACAACGATTCGATGT
Organism: uncultured Burkholderiales bacterium; assembly: GCA_903831925.1. GTDB lineage: Bacteria > Pseudomonadota > Gammaproteobacteria > Burkholderiales > Burkholderiaceae_E > UBA4615. Next base: position 8,874 of record CAIKZV010000636.1, on the reverse strand, counting down.
TCAACACGCCGCCGACCTTCGGCATCTACCTTGCCGGACTGGTCTTCGAGTGGCTCAAGGCGCAGGGCGGCGTGGCGGCGATCGAGGCGATCAACATCGACAAGGCCAGGCTTCTCTATGGGGCCATCGATGGCAGCAGGCTGTATGAGAGTCGCGTCAGCAAGCAGGATCGCTCGCGCATGAACGTGACCTTCTTTCTGCGTGACGAGCGCCTCAACGAGGCCTTTCTGGCCGATGCCCGCGAGGCAGGTCTGATGAACCTCAAGGGCCATCGCGTGGTGGGCGGCATGCGCGCATCCATTTACAACGCCATGCCGATCGAGGGCGTCCGTGCCCTGGTCGCGTTCATGCGCGATTTCGAACAGCGACGAGGCTGATGATGAGCGAAGGGCTCGATGCACTCCGGCAAAAGATCGACGATGTCGATCAGCGACTTCTGGCGCTGCTGTCCGAGCGCGGCCGATTGGTCCTGGAAGTGGGCGCACTCAAGCATGCCGAGAAGTCGCCGGTCTGGCGCCCCGAACGTGAGGCCCAGATCCTGCGGCGACTGGAAGAGCGCAACCCCGGGCCGCTGGCGCAAGGCGCGCTTACCGCGATCTGGCGCGAGGTGATCTCGGCCTGCCGCGAACTCGAGCGCCAGCTTCGGGTCGGATACCTCGGGCCGGCCGGCACCTTCTCCGAGCAGGCGGTCATTGCCAGGTTCGGGCATGGCATTGAGGCGGTGCCCTGCGCAAGCATCGATGAAGTCTTTCGTCAGACCGAAGCCGGCGTGGTCGATTTCGGCGTGGTGCCGGTCGAGAACTCGAGCGAGGGCGCGGTCAATCGCAGCCTCGACCTGTTTCTCAACAGCCCGCTCAAGATCTGCGGCGAGGTGTCGGTGCCGGTGCGCCATCACCTGCTCAGTCGCAGCGGCGACATGGTCGGCATCACCCGCATCTGCGCGCATGCGCAGGCGCTGGCGCAGTGCGCAGGCTGGCTCAATCGCCACTATCCCGACATCGAGCGCGTGCCGGTGTCGAGCAACGCCGAGGGCGCCCGACTCGCGGCGATCGAGCCCTATACCGCCGGTATCGCGGGCGATGGCGCGCTCGAGCGCTATGAGGTCACGGTCGTGGCCCGTGGCATTCAGGACGATCCGCTGAACCGCACCCGATTCGCCGTGATCGGCAATCATGCCTGCGGTGTATCGGGCGACGATCAGACCTCGCTGATCCTGTCGGTACCCGATCGCGCCGGTGCGGTCCATGCACTGATCGAGCCGCTGGCCCGTCATGGCGTGTCGATGAAGCGTTTCGAATCCCGACCTGCCCGTCAAAGCGGCTGGCAGTACTACTTTCATATCGATCTGCTCGGTCATCAGGACGAACCCGCCGTGGCCAGCGCGCTGGCCGAGATCAACGCGAATGCCGCGCTCTTCAAGTCGCTCGGGTCCTATCCGCGCGAGGTCTTTCTGCCCGATGCGGTCGCCCCGAAGCCCTGAAGCCATTTTTGAAGCCCTTTTTGAGCCTGATTGCGAATGAACGCTCCTCACCCTACCGATTCGCCCGTCACTGACGCGGCGGCCCTGGCGCCTGCCCATATCCGCGCGATTGCGCCCTACCGTGCCGGTCGGCCGATCTCTGAAGTCGCTCGAGACTATGGTCTGAACGAGGCTTCGATCGTCAAACTGGCCTCCAACGAAAATCCGCTGGGAATGCCCGAGTCGGCGCGCAAGGCCATGATCGCCGCGGCCACCGATCTCGGCCGCTATCCCGACCCCAACGGTTTTGACCTCAAGGCAGCGCTGTCGAAGCGATTCGGTGTTCCGTCCGACTGGCTCACGCTGGGCAACGGCTCCAATGACATCCTCGAACTCGCCGCTCATGCCCTGCTGCACCCGGGCCTGTCGGCGGTCTATTCGCAGTACTCCTTTCAGGTCTACGAACTGGCGACCCAGGCAACCGGTGCGCGCGCGATCGTCACACCGGCCCTCAATCTGGGGCACGACCTGCCGGCCATGCGCGCGGCCATTGCGGCTGACACCCGCATCGTGTTCATTGCCAATCCGAACAACCCCACCGGCACCTTCCTGCCAGCCGAGCAGATCGAGGCCTTTCTCGCCTCGGTGCCGTCCCATGTGGTGGTGGTGCTCGATGAGGCCTACAACGAATACCTCGAACCGGCGCAGCGCTTCGAGGCGGTCGAATGGGTCAGGCGCTTTCCGAACCTGGTGCTGTCGCGCACCTTCTCGAAAGCCTATGGGCTGGCCGGCCTTCGGGTGGGCTATTCGGTGGCGCAGCCTGCGATGACCGATCTGATGAATCGGGTGCGCCAGCCCTTCAATGTCAACTCGATTGCACAGGCCGCTGCGGTGGCGGCACTGGCTGATGCCGATTTTCTCGAGCGCAGCCGGGTGCTCAATGCCCAGGGGCTGACACTCATGCAGAAGGCCTTCGACGAGATCGGTCTGAGCTATGTGAAGTCGTCGGGCAATTTTGTGCTGGTGAAAGTGGGCGACGCGGCAGCGGTCAACGAGAAGCTGCTGCGCGCCGGTGTGATCGTGCGGCCGGTCGGCAACTACGGCTTGCCCGAATGGCTGCGGATCAGTGTCGGACTGCCCGAGGAAAACCAGGTCTTCCTGGCGGCACTTCGCTCAGCGCTCGGTCGGACGTGACCGGGCTTTTCAAAAAAGTTGCGGTGATCGGCACCGGGGCGCTGGGCGGCTCGGTCGCAGCGGCCCTGCGTGCTCGTGGCCTGGCGGCAAGCGTGTGTGGCCATGATCCGGTCAATGCCCGGGCCGCACTCGACGCCGGTCTGATCGATTCGATCGCCCCGCTGCTGTCGCAGGCGATTGAGGCTGCTGATCTGGTGGTGCTGGCCGCGCCGGTGGCGGTCAATATCGCATTGCTTTCCGAGTCCGCGAACTGGACCAGCCTCGATTCGCAGGCGCTGGTGACCGATGTCTCGAGTACCAAGACCAGCGTGGTCGCCGCAGCCCTGGCAGGAATGGGCGCGGTGCGCGGCCGCTTCGTTGCCTCACATCCGATCGCCGGCGCCGACCGCGCCGGGCCGGGCGCTTCGCGGGCTGATCTCTTCGAGGGCGCCGCGGTCATCGTCTGTCCGACCGACGCCAGCGATGCCGATGCCTGCGAGCGCAACCTTGGGCTCTGGAGTGCGATGGGCGCGCGCGTGGCCAGCATGTCGGCGCAGCATCACGACCGGCTCTTTGCCGAAGTCTCGCATTGGCCGCATGCGGTCGCCTTTGCCTTGTCAGCTGCGATCGGCAATGGCCCGCTGGCCGATGATGCGCGCCGCTTTTATGGCGCAGGCCTGCGGGACACCACGCGGGTGGGTGGCTCACCCGCAGACTTGTGGGCCGGGATCCTGCTCGATAATCGCGGCCCGACGCTCGCAGCGGCTGCGGCCTTCCGGCAATCGCTCGATCGCATCGAGAAGGCGATTGCCGACAGTGATCGTGCTGCGCTGGTTGCTGCACTGGCAGAAGGCGAGCGCTGGCGCACCAGCCTTTAGGAGGCTCAGCGGATCAATGCCGCTCGAATCGATTCGATGCGCGCGCGGTTCACGCCGAAGTCCTTGCGCCCCAGCCTCGAAGCCGACCTCACCTCGATCACACCGGCCGGCTCGTCGAGCAGGAATTCGACGTCGTCGACGAAATGCCAGATGCGACTCTGAAACTCGGCATAAAGATAGTCGGGCTGATCGACGACGATGGTCGCCCCCGGCATGGCAGCCACCACGCCGCGCAGACGCTCGAAGCTGGCCTTGGCATTGGTGCCAGCCGACAGCGGCGCAATGCGGTGATAGTCGGTGCTTGCGGTGCTGGAAACCGCGTTCGAGAGCTGTGTGCGGACCGGCTGCAGCTGCCCGTCGGTGACACCCAGGCGCAGCGGTCGCTTGCCGGCGAGCAGTCCCATCTGTGCTCCGATGAACAAGCTGGCGATCAGGACGACGATGGTCAGCACAATCCACCGCCACAGCGAGGTACGGCTTCCCGCAGGCGGCGGGGACGCAGGCGATGCGGCCATGTCAGCGCTTGGCGCGCAATCGACGGACCAGGCTCGAGGTGTCCCATCGCTGGCCGCCCATGCGCTGTACATCACCATAAAATTGATCGACCAGACCGGTCAGCGGCAGCGTGGCGCCATTGCGCCGCGCTTCGTCCAGGCACAGCCCGAGATCCTTGCGCATCCAGTCGACCGCAAAGCCGAACTCGAACTGGTCGTCGACCATGGTCTTGCCGCGGTTGTCCATCTGCCAGGATTGCGCCGCGCCCTTGCCGATCACATCGAGCACCAGCTTCATGTCGATGCCGGCGGCCTGTCCGAAGGCCACCCCCTCCGAGAGCCCCTGCACCACGCCGGCGATGCAGATCTGATTGACCATCTTGGCAAGCTGACCCGAGCCCGACGGCCCGATCAGGGTGAAGGCCCGTGAAAAAGCCATCGCGATCGGCAGTGCATGGTCGAACGCGGCCTGTTCGCCGCCGCACATCACGGTCAGCAGGCCATTGACCGCGCCGGCCTGGCCGCCGGAGACCGGTGCATCCAGAAACGCGATCGACTGGCGTTTGGCCAGCTCGAAGAGCTCGCGCGCCACCTGCGCCGAGGCGGTGGTGTGATCGACGAAGAGGGTGCCGGCGGCCATTCCGGCGAAGGCACCATCGGGGCCGAGCACCACGCTGCGCAGATCATCGTCATTGCCCACGCACGCAAAGACGATCTGGGCGCCGGTCGCGGCTTCGCGAGGTGTCGATGCGGCAGCCCCACCGTATTCAGCCGCCCAGGCCCGGGCTTTTTCGGCGGTCCGGTTGTAGACCGTGACCTGGTGACCCGCTCGGGCCAGATGCCCGGCCATTGGCGCACCCATGACGCCCAAGCCGAGAAAAGCAACTTTTTGCGGCGCGACCGCGTCGTAGGTCTTTGTCACTGTGGCCTCCAGAGGCGCTTTTCGGATCGGGCGATTCTACGGGACAGCGAGAGGCCCGCCCGGGCCGACCGTCACGCCGAGTGTCGACAGGATGCCGGTGATGGCGTCCGGCCCGGCCAGATGCAGCACACCGATCACTGCCAGACCAGGCGCGGGCGAATCGAGTTCGTCGCGCAATCGGATCGCCATGGCCTGGTCGCGCTTGGTAAAGAGTCGCTGGCGCAGCGCCGCGGTGCTACCCGAGGCAGGAAAGGCCCGGTCCTTGAGGGCGGCCAGCGCGGTCATGTCACCGCGCCGCCAGGCATCGACGATCTCGCTGTAGGTGCGGTCCCAGTTTGAACGCTGCGCCAGCCGCAGGGCCAGCACTGCATCGTCTTCTTCGGGTGACCCGCCGGCAAAGGCCGCAATCTGCGCGATCGGCGATTCGAGTTCAATCACCGGCAGGCCGCGACGCCTGGTCCGCTCGATCAGATGGGTCTCGATGCCGTCACCGCCGTCGGCCAGCATCGCCACGTCGTCGGCATTGGGCAGCAGCAGCGACATCGCCCAGGGCCGCAGGTGCATCAGGCGACGCAGTGCCCAGGGGTCGGCCTGGAAGGCACGGGTGAGTGCCGCGATGGTTGGCGCTCGCAGCACCTGATCGAGCGTGCCACCGTCTGGCAGCAGCGCGGCCGCAGCGGTGGCTGATCTGATCGCACCGGCCTGCGCGCGTGCGTCCAGTTCCACCAGCAGGCGTGCCGCACCGTCGAAAGCGGCCTCGACCTGATCGGGCAAGGGATAGAAGCGCGTGAGACCTGCATGGACACCGCCCAGCAAGGTGATGCGACCCGGTGCATCAGAGCGCGACAGCTCAAGCATCGGCGGCTGATAGCGCCATCCGGGGATGCTGCGATAGGCGCATCCGGCAGCCAGGAGGGGCAGCGCGGCGGCCAGCGCCAGGACACCACGGCGGCCGGCCGACGCCGGGCCGCGGAAAGATCGCCCGGCATCGGGCGCGCCGGCAGCAAACCCCTTCGCGCGCGCCCCGATCTGGGTAAAGACCTCAGTAGCCGGCAGCGTATCCGTCGCGGCGGCTGTCGCTGGCTGCCACATAGCCGTCTTCGATGGCATCGCTCAGACGCCAGATGAACTGGCCTGAACCGAAGTCGTGGTAGGGATCATCGACATGAGCCAGGTTGTGGCCCATTGCGCCAAGCGCTGCCTTGACGTCGGCGGGCATGGTGTATTCGAGATCGACCTCGAGTCCGCGGTTGACCTTGAAACGCGGCGCATCGCAGGCGGCCTGCGGGTTCTGGCCGTACTCGAGCATCCTGACCAGGGTCTGCATATGGCCCTGCGGCTGCATATTGCCGCCCATCACGCCAAAGCTCATCTGCGGTTTGCCGTCGCGGGTAAGGAAGGCCGGGATGATGGTCTGGAATGGCCGCTTGCGCGGTGCCACGACATTGGGATGCGCCGGGTCGAGTGAGAAGCAGTGGCCGCGGTTCTGCAGCGAGACGCCGGTGCCCGGCACCACCACGCCCGAGCCGAAGCCCATGTAGTTGGACTGGATGTAGCTCACCATCATGCCGTTGGCATCGGCGGCGGTCAGATAGATCGTGCCGCCGCGTGGCGGCATGCCGTGATTGAACTCGGTTGCGCGATCGGGCCGGATGAGTTTTGCGCGCTCGGCGAGATAGGCCGGATCGAGCAGCTGCGCGGGGCTGACCCGCATGTGCCGCTCTTCGGCGACATGTGCATAGACATCGGCAAAGGCGCACTTCATGGCTTCGATCTGCAGATGCCGGCTCTGTGCCGAGTCGGGCCCGAAAGACGAGAGGTCGAAATTCTTGAGAATGCCGAGTGCCATCAGCGCGGCGATCCCCTGGCCATTAGGCGGGATCTCGTGAAGGCGGTAGCCCTTGTAGTCCATGCCGATGGTGTCAACCCACTCCGGTCGATAGTCGGACAGGTCGGAGGCCGACATCGCTCCACCATTGGCCTTGGCATGCGCCACCAGCATGGCAGCGGTCTCGCCTTCGTAGAAGTCGCGCCCGAGGGTGGCTGCGATGCGCTTGAGCGTGGCGGCGGCCGAGGCATGCACAAAGCGCTCGCCGATCGCCGGCGCACGGCCATGCGGCAGGAAGTGCTCGGCAAAGCCCGGCTGATCCTTGAGAACATCGACATGCGCGGCCCACTTGTTGTGCACGATCGTCGAGACGTTATAGCCGCGCTCGGCGTATTCGATGGCAGGCGCCAGGCACTGCGCGAAGGGCAGCGTGCCGTAACGCTCATGCATCGCCGCCCATCCTGCGACCGCACCGGGTACGGTCACGGTATCCCAGCCGCGCACCGGAAACACGCCACCATACTTGCGGGCGTAATAGGCCGGATCCCAGGCAGCAGGCGCCCATCCGGAGGCATTGAGGCCCTGCAGCGTCTTGCCGTCCCAGATGATCGCAAAGGCATCGGACCCCAGGCCGTTGGAGACCGGTTCAACCAGCGCAATCGCGCTGGCTGCGGCGATAACCGCATCGATCGCGTTGCCGCCGGCTGCCAGCATTTTCAAGCCGGCCTGCGCCGCCAGCGGCTGGGAGGTGGCCACGACATTGCGCGCGAACACTGGCGTGCGCACCGTGGGATAGGGATTGGTCCAATTGAAAGTCATGAGAGTTTCCGTGCGCTCAGCAGCCGAGCTGTCTGGCGAGATCGTCGATGGAGGAGGCGGAGAAGTCGAATCGGTCTTCGGGACCCGGCACATCGCCGAGTCGGTCAGGCCCCCATTCTAACGGGCGGTCGATATAGGCGGTGCGCAGCCCGCTTTTGGCTGCGGCGCGCAGATCGGTGGCGTGCGCCGCGCACAGCATCACCTGGGATGGATTCAGATTGAAGAGGCTTGCCACGCCAAGATAGGTGCGGGGGTCGGGTTTATAGGCCTTGAAAGTCTCGGCAGACAGGATGCAGTCCCAGGGCAGCGCCGCCCGCTTGGACAGATTGGTGAGCAGACCGATGTTGCCGTTGGACAGTGTCGTGACCACGAAGCGCGACCTCAGTCGAGTCAGGCCCTCAACGGTATCGGACCATGCATCGAGCCGATGCCAGGCGCGGTTCAGATCACTGCGAGCCGCGTCGTCGAGCCGATCGGCAATCCCGAAATCCTGCAGCACACCCTCGAGGTTTTCGCGATGAAGGGTATCGAGATTGACCCAGTCACGCGTGCCATTGCGCACCGCCTTCATCGCGGGCAGATAGCGCTCGCGCCAGGCGTCGGCAAAGGCTGCGCCGTCGATGCCCAGGCCGAGCGCCTCGACTTCACCGGCGACCGACCCGCGCCAGTCGACGACCGTACCGAAGACATCGAAGGCCAGCAGTTGAATATCGGCAATGGTGTTCACCATGGTCAGATCCGAAGAAAGCCCGACTTGACGGGCGAAAAGGGAGGGGAAGCGTCAGGCGAAAAAAGGTCGAAAAAAAGGGCCGCAATGAATGGCGGCCCCGGGCATTTGTTGCGCCGACGGCCTGCCGACACCGCGCAGGCCAGGGCACGGTCAGCGTCAGTCGTCGCCGGCAAACGCCTCAGCGCGCTTACTTTTGATCGACGGCAGGAACACGATCACCAGCAGGATGGCAGCGACTGCGAGCAGGCTGGCCGACAGCGGACGCGTGACGAAGACCGACCAGTCCCCTCGAGAGATCGTCATCGCTCTTCGCAAGTACTCTTCCATGAGCTTGCCCAGCACGAAGCCCAAGAGCATTGGTGCCGGTTCGCAGTCGAGCTTCTTGAAGATGTAGCCAAGGATCGCGAACGGGATCGTCATGAAAACATCGAAGACGTTGTTGTTGATCGAATAGGCCCCGATGCAGCAAAACAGCAGGATCGCGGGATACATGACGCGATAGGGCACCGACAGCAGCTTGACCCACATGCCCACCAGCGGCAGGTTGAGAATCACCAGCATCAGGTTGCCG
>CAIKZV010000635.1 GCA_903831925.1 uncultured Burkholderiales bacterium | reverse complement strand
TTCATTGAGGCGCTTGACCGCCCAGGGCGACATGATCGAGCCGAGGTAGCGCCTTGGAATGCCGTATTCGGCTTCGATGCTCGGGCCATCGTCCGTCGGCGAAAAAAGCCCCAGCGGCGATTCGTTGACTGGCGAATCCTTCAGGGCATAGAAGGGCATCTGCTCCATCAGGTGCTTGAGCTTTTCGGCGAGCGAGGACTTGCCGCCGCCTGGCGGGCCGAGCAGGTAGAGGATCTGCTTGCGTTCTTCTAGGGCCTGCGCCGAATGCTTGAAGAAGGAGACGATCTGTTCGATCGTTTCTTCCATGCCGTAGAAGTCTTTGAAGGCCGGGTAGACCCGCATCACCTTGTTCGAGAAGATGCGAGACAGGCGCGGATCGGATCGGGTGTCGAGCAGCGCAGGCTCGCCGATTGCGGTAAGCATTCGCTCGGCGGCCGAGGCATACGCGCTCGGATCACGCTTGCACAACTCAAGGTACTCCTGCAGCGAGTATTCCTCTTTGAGGTGAGCATCGAAGCGCATCTTGTAGCGGCTGAGAACGCCGCCTGATGCGGGAGCCGGTGAGAGCGATGCGCTGTGCGCAACCGGCGAGTGGCTGCCTTCTTCAAAGGCAGAAATGACGTTCTTCAATCCGGCTTCCATGTGCGAGCTCCTGTCACGTCAGCGGTGAATCGATGGTGGACCTGTTTGATCCGTTACGTCCGTCAAATTGCAACAAATGCGACACACGCGTTCGTCATGCCGATGGGCGGTCTTCGCGTCGGTTAAAGAATCCCCCACCGTGGCCGTGATCGCAAGATCCGTACCCGATCGGGTCGGTACTGCAAAAGCAGGGCATTGCTGACCACGCTGACCGAGCTCATCGCCATCGCGGCGCCTGCAATCACCGGGGACAGCCATCCGAAGGCCGCCAGCGGAATGCCGACGATGTTGTAGATGAAGGCCCAGAAGAGGTTCTGGTGAATCTTGGCAACGGTTCTTGCCGACAGGTCGATGGCGATCGGTACGAGTGCCGGATCGCCGCGCATCAGCGTGATGCCGGCGGTGTGCATGGCGACATCGGTGCCGGTCGCCATCGCAATGCCGACATCGGCGGCAGCAAGCGCCGGGGCGTCGTTGATGCCATCGCCGACCATTGCGACCACCGCATCCTTGCCGGCGCGCAGTCGGTTGACCGCGTGGGCCTTGTCGATCGGCAGGACATTGGCGATGACCTCGGTGATGCCCAGTTCGCGAGCCATCGCCTGCGCTGCGCCTTCGTTGTCGCCGGTGATCATGACGCTGCGGATGCCCATCGCGTTCAGTTGCGCGATCGCCTCGCGAGCCCCGGGTTTGACGGTGTCGCCGAAGGCCAGCAGTCCGATGGCGCGAGGCTGTCCGGTGTCGTCTTCGTCGATCACCCATGAGACCGTGCGACCCTTGCGCTGCAGGCGGGTCGCGTGTTGGGGGAGCGTCTGGCTTTTTTGCATTTCGCCAGAGTCGATGTTCGATTCGCCGGCCGATGCAGCAGTCGACGCATCAGTCGACGCATCAGTCGACGCATCAGTCGATTCAATGCGGGCGGCATCGTCGATGTCATGGATGGCACCGAGCTCGCGCGCCAGCCGCTCGCTGCCGATGCGCAGCAGTCGGCCTTCGACACGCCCTTCGATGCCTCGCCCCGGCAGCGCACGAACATCGGTGGCAACCAGCGCCGGTGCCTGGGCCGCGGTCGCGGCCGCCAACACCGCCCGGGCGAGCGGATGCTCGCTGCCCGCATGCAGGGCGGTCGTCAGGCTGAGCAGGCGCATCACATCGCTTGTGCCGCCTGGAATCGTGTCGGTGAGCACCGGATGACCGACGGTGAGCGTGCCGGTCTTGTCGAAGGCCACGACCGTGATGCGTTGCGCGAGCTCGAGCGCCTGTGCGTCGCGGATCAGGATGCCTTTTCGGGCGGCCACGCCGGTGCCGGCCATGATGGCTGCCGGCGTGGCCAGGCCGAGCGCGCAGGGGCAGGCAATCACCAGCACCGCCACCGCGCTCATGGTGGCCGGCTCGATGCCATGGCCGGTGGCGAGCCAGCCGACGAAGGTGAGGACGGCAATCCCGAGCACGGCTGGTACGAAAACCGATGAAACCCGATCGACGATGCGCTGGATTGGCGCCTTGGCGGCCTGGGCGTCCTCGACCATGCGGATGATCCTGGCCAGCACTGTCTCGGTGCCGACTGCCCCGACCTGAAGCACGATCTGACCGTCGCCGTTGATCGAGCCGCCGGTGAGGCGATCGCCGACCAGCTTGTCGATCGGCAGTGGTTCGCCGGTCAGCATCGATTCGTCGACCTGGGTACTGCCTTCAAGCAGCATCCCATCGACCGGCAGACGCTCGCCCGGCAGCACGACCACCCGATCGCCCACCGCGATGCGCGCGATCGGCACGGTCTCGATGCTCGTGCCGACTTGCCGGCGCACGGTTTCGGGTCGCAGAGCGTTCAGGGCACGGATGGCTTCGGTGGTCTGGCGTTTGGCGCGCGATTCGAGGTATTTGCCGAGCAGTACCAGCGTCACCACCACTGCCGAAGCTTCGAAGTAGAGATGCGGCGCGTGGCCGGAATGGGCGCTCAGCCACAGCCAGGTCGACAGCCCCCAGCCGGCCGACGTGCCAAGGGCCACCAGCAGATCCATGTTGGCCGCCCCGGCTCTGACAGCCTTGAAGCCGGCGATGTAAAAGCGCGCGCCGATCCAGAATTGCACCGGCGTTGCCAGGGCGAACTGCAGCCAGGCCGGCAGCATGAGTGAATAGCCGAAGGGCGCAGCCAGCATCGGCAGCACCAGCGGGGCGGTGAGCAGCAGGGCCATTGCGAGCTGGCGCCGATCGTGCCCCAGACGTTTTGTGGCGGCGTCGGCCGGGGCGCTCGGCGGGGCGGCGTCGGTGGCACCTGCCGCGTCAGCGGCAGTCGAATCGGAGTCGGTGTGGCCAGGCCCTGCGGCTGCAGGCGCAAGGGGCTCGGCAGGGCTCTGGTAGCCCGCCCGGACGATGGCATCGATCAGCGTCTGCCGCGACAGCGCGTCACCGCTCACGCTGGCGGTCTCGGTGGCGAGGTTGACGCTGGCATCGCTCACGCCAGGCACCTTGCGCAGCGCGCGCTCGACCCGAGTCGCGCAGGAGGCGCAGGTCATGCCTTCAATCGGAAGCCTGAGGGTATCGGTGATGTCGCTCATGGTTGCGTCGCAGCCTCTCCGGTCAGCATGCACCCAATTGAGCTTGATCCGAAATCGCAGGAATCAAGTCGGGGTCGGGTCATGGTGGCTGTGGCACCATCGCTGGCTTTACTGATCTCCAAAGGCGCGAGAGCACCATGTCGACACGCCGGAATTTCATCCTGGGAACGATTGCGGCGGTCGGCGGTCTGACGATCGGCTGGGGCCTGATGCCGGTACGCCAGCGCCTGATGCCGTCGGCCTTGCCGGCGGTGGCGCCGGGGCAGCTGGCGTTCAACGGCTGGGTCAGCCTGGGTACCGATGGCACGGTCACCGTGCTGATGTCGAAATCGGAGATGGGGCAGGGTATCCATACCGGGTTGGCCATGCTGCTGGCCGACGAGCTCGATGCCGACTGGTCGCAGGTGCGCACCGCTTATACCGGCATCGATCCGATCTACAGCAACATTGCCTCAACCGTCGACGGCCTGCCCTTTCATCCCGATGATGAGGGCAGCGTCAAGCGCTTTGCCGGCTGGATGACCGCCAAGGCGATGCGCGAGTTCGGCGTGATGATGACCGGCGGTTCATCGAGCATGAAAGACCTCTGGATGCCGATGCGTCAGGCGGGCGCCAGCGCTCGCGCGATGCTGGTGGGTGCCGCGGCCGACCTGTGGGGTGTGCCGGCAGGTGAGGTGACCGTGGCGAGCGGTCAGGTCAGTCATGCATCGGGCCGCAAGGCAGGCTTTGGCGAACTGGTGCAGGCCGCGGTAAAGCGGCCGGTGCCGACCGAGGTCCGCTTGAAGGACGTGTCGGCCTTCACCTTGATCGGCAAGCCTTTGCATCGCCTCGACGGGCCAATCAAGTCGGACGGTCGTGCGGGCTTCGGCATCGATGTGGTTCGCCCGGGCATGCTCTACGCGAGCGTGCTGATGTGTCCGACGCTTGGCGGCAAGGTGAAGTCCTTCGATGCCGGCAAGGCGGCGGGATTGAATGGCGTGAAAAAGGTGATCGAGGTGGCGGGTCATCATGGCGGCACCGGCGGCGTAGCGGTAATTGCCGACAACCCGTGGCGGGCGATGAAGGCGCTCGAGCAGGTGCAGGTCTCCTGGGACGAGGGTGCTGCCGCCGCGGTGTCCAGCGCCGATATCTTTGCGCGGCTTGCCGCGACGCTGGACAGCGGCAAAGGCTATGCGTTCAGGAAAGTCGGCGATGCCGATGGCGCGATGGCGGTCGCGGCGAAAAAGCTGTCTGCCGAATACCGGGC
>CAIKZV010000634.1 GCA_903831925.1 uncultured Burkholderiales bacterium | reverse complement strand
TTGGCCTTGGCATAGTCGATGAACTCGGGCAGCGTCTTCCAGGCCGAACTTTCGGGCACCACCAGTGAAAAGGTGTAGCCCGAAAAATTCATGATGTAAGTCAGATCCTTGATCGGGTCATAGCCCACCTTCTGCAGATGCGGGACGCGAAACAGCGAAGCCGGCGCGATCGCGACGGTGTAGCCATCGGGATTGTTCGATTGCGCCAGCGAACCGGCGGCCAGCGTGCCGGCGGCCCCTGCCCGATTCTCGACGATCACCTGCTGACCCAGCGTCTTGGACACCACCACCGCCAGCGCCCGGCCGATCGCATCGGTGGCACTGCCGGGCGGAAAGGGCACCAGCAGCGTGACCGGTTTGGTCGGAAAGGCGCCCTGAGCGTGAGCGCCAGGTAAAGCCATCATGCCGGTGGCAAGCATTGCGGCGCCGAGCAGGGTTCGGCGCAAGCTCGTGCGGTTCATCGAAACGGAAAATCGGTGGGCCATTCAGAGTCTCCAGAGTCATTGCAGGACGATCACACCGCCCTGTTCGTTGTGGCCGCAGGTTAACCCAGAACACCGGTCGTCGCGATCCGGCGGCAAGCACCGGCGCCGTCGCCACGCCTGCGGCGTTCCGTTCGGCAGCCGCATGGCTTTTGCGTTCCGTTCGAGCGACTCGGGAATTGACTTCAAGCGCGTGGCGTTCAAGATCGCCGAATGCGGGGCTGCCTGCCGCACGCCCCCGCTCTCACCCAAAAGGCCTGCCCATGAGCTTGACCTTCACCCGCCTCGGCGGATGCTTTTTCGCCGAAGCCAGCACGATCGATCTGCGCACCGTGCACGACCGCGATACCCTCGAGCAGATTCGGGCCGGCATGGATGAGCATGCGGTGCTGGTCTTTCGCGACCAGGCCTTCAGCGATGCTGATCAGCTCGACTTCGCCCAGCGCTTCGATGGCACGCTGCATGCCAAGACCTCGACCGCGGTGCTGACCAAAAACCGCTTCGGCAACGAAGCCCTGACTGACGTCTCCAATGTCAACGACAAGGGCGAGATTCTTGCCGCCGATGACCGGCGTCGCGCGAGTTCAGTCAGCAACCGGCTGTGGCACACCGACGCCTCCTTCCAGGACCCGGCCGGGCGCTATTCGATGCTCTCGGCACGCGTGGTGCCGCCGGTGCGTGCCGATACCGAATTCGCCGATATGCGTGCCGCCTACGATGCCCTCGATGAGGAGACCAAGGCACGCCTTCAGCCACTGCGGGTGCATCACACCATCGTCTATTCGCGTCATTTGCTCGGCTTTGACTTCACACCGGCTGAACGCGAGCGACTGCCGGGCGCCGTCCACCCGCTGGTCCGCACCCTTCCCGGCTCCGGGCGCAAGTCGCTCTATCTGGCCTCACACGCCGCCGAAATCATCGACTGGCCGCTGCCCGAAGGCCGGCTGCTGCTGCGCGACCTGATCGAACACGCCACGCAGCGTGAATTCACCTGGCGCCATGAATGGCGATTGCACGACTTCGTGATCTGGGACAACCGCGCGACCATGCACCGCGCTCGCCCTTTCGATGATGCGAAGCATCGTCGCGAGATGCGCCGCACCACCACCCTGGACCTGCCGCTGCCGCATCTGGCCTGAGCGGGACCTGGCCTGCCCCCGAAACGCGAAGCCTCAGAGCGGGGTTGCCGGCACCACCAGGTCGGGACGCCCCGACCACTCCCAGGCGAACATGCCGCGCGAGATGCCCAGCAGCAGACCGTGAAGGTTCTTGGGATGCACCCACATCCCGTCGCGTTCGGCCGCGATATCGCCGCCGCGCGCGGTCAGCGTGGCGCCGGCATCAAGCAGACGCCGCTTGAGGGTGTCGAACTCGTCGGTCTCGATGAAACACATGTTGAGCGCATCACCGCCGCGCCGCTCGACGAATCGGCGCATCGTGCCCGGCTGGTCGGCAAAGGTCTGCGACAGCTCGATGCGATCGAGCCTGGCCGGCGGATCGAACAGGGTCAGGGTGCCCTGGTAACCGAAACGCTTGCTCTCGATCGGCGAAAAACGGCTGGCGTCCAGGCCGAAGATCTTGCTGTAGCGATCGGCCACCACCCGCCAGTCGGTATCGAGCGCATTGGTCGCCTCGTAGAAGTAGCTCACCGGACCGATGCGCGGGCGCTCGCGAAACCGCGAAATCACCATCGGGAAACCGAATGTGCTGGTGCCCGGCAGATGGAGCTGATCATCTTCGCGGGTGAAGGGCACGCCCATGCTGCCGAGGTGGGCGGCAAGGTCATCCAGGCGCGCGCTGGAGTATCCGGCCGCAAAGAGACCTTCGCCCCACTTCCCGATGAAATCCTGCACCGGGCCCGGACCGGCCGCTTCGCACAGCTCGAGTTCGCTTTCGCCGAGGCGCATCACGGTGCGATCGGCATTGAGCCAGGTGCTCTTCGATTCACGATCGAATTGCGCGCCCAGCAGGGTCTCGAAGGTTTGTGCGGCGCGCTTGCGATCGCTGACTGCCAGCAGCATTCGATCTGTTCGGTCCAGCATGGTGTCTTGTCTCCGTCAGGTTCTGATTTGCCCCGAGGACTTGCCCGGGAATGGCTTGAGGCTCGGTTGAGCTCGCGCACGCATGATAGTCTCGACCGCGCGTCTGACTGCCTTGCAGTGTCTCGTCAGGCTGCAAACGGAGGGGCATCGTATCCCGGTGGAGCGCCCGGACTTCAAATCCGGCGAGATGCGCCAGGCGTGTCTGGTGGGTTCGACTCCCACGCCCTTCCGCCACCGTTCGCTGTCATTTGCTGTCATTCGCCATTCCGCAGCCCGCAAGGAGCGACCGTGTCCAAGCCCTTCCCTGTCGATGATCCTTTCCTGCGCGGCTACTACGCGCCGCTGCATATGGAGTGCGATGCGCCCAATCTGCCGGTCACCGGCGAGATGCCGCGCGAGCTCGACGGCTGGCTCTACCGCAACG
>CAIKZV010000633.1 GCA_903831925.1 uncultured Burkholderiales bacterium | reverse complement strand
GAGACGGCGGTGCCGGTGGCGATGAAGATGGCCCCGACCGGAAATTCTTGGCCTCTCGAGTGAGCGGGCGGAAACCCGCTCCCTGCTATTTGTGCTGACCGGCGATCAATCGGCGAAGACGCCGGCTTTCTTGATGATCGGACCCCATTTGTCGATCTCGGACTTCAGGTACTTGGCCAGCGCATCCGGCGTCTGGCGATCGGGCGACTCGATCACCGAACCGAGTTCGGTAAAGCGCCTGACCAGATCCGGATCCTTCAGCGCAGCCTGCATCGAGGCAACAATCTTGTCGACCACCGGCTTGGGCGTGCCTTTGGGCGCATACATGCCATGCCAGACCGACAGCTCGAAGCCGGGCAGACCCGCCTCGGCGGCCGTCGGCACGTCCTTGAGGGTATCGAGTCGGCGCGACGAGGTGATCGCCAGGGCACGCAGCTTGCCCGACAGGATCTGCGGTGTGGTCTGGGTGGTCTGGTCGCACAGGATGTCGACCTGCCCGCCGAGCAGATCGGCCATCGCCGGGGCGGTGCCCTTGTAAGGGACGGTGGTCAGGTCGGTGGCGATCGCCTGCTGAAAGAGCAGCCCGCACAGGTGCGAGGCCGCACCCAGCCCGGCATTGGCCAGTGTCACCTTGTCACGGTTGGCCTTCACATAGGCGGTGAGGTCCTTGACCGAATTCACCGGCAAGCCAGGGCGAACGAGCAGGGTCATCGGCACATCGTTGATCAGGCCGATGTAATCGAAATCCTTGAGCGGATCGAAGGGCAGCTTGCGGTAAAGCGCAGGCGCGGTCGACATGCCGATGTGATGCACCAGCAGCCGATAGCCGTCAGCCGGCGCGCGCGCGACGTCGGCCACCGCCAGCGTGCCACCGGCACCGGGCTTGTTCTCGACGATGACATTGCCACCAAGCGATTTTTCCATTGCCTGAGCGAGGCTCCGGGCAACGATGTCGGTCGGCCCGCCCGGGGCGAACGGCACGACGATGGTGACGGGGCGCGTGGGATAGCTTTGCGCTGCGACGGGGGCGGCAAGGGTCGCTGCAGCGACCGCAAACGTCACCCCACCCAGCAGTTGGGCGAATTTCATAAGATCTCCTGGTTGAATCCGGCCCGCGATCTTACCGCCGCGATCGCGCAAAGGCCCATCAAATCGTCACACCAGACCAGGTCTTTCGGTCGCCGCCAGACAAAGTCAGGCGATCGGCTGACTTTTCAGCGCATCCGCAATCGCCCGACCGACATCGCCGGTCGTGGCCTGGCCGCCCATGTCAGGCGTGCGCGGCCCGTGTTCGGTGACGGTTTCAATGGCCTTGACGATCGCGTCGTGGGCCTGCGGGTAGCCAAGGTGATCGAGCATCATCGCGCCCGACCAGATCTGGCCGATCGGATTGGCGATGCCCTTGCCGAAGATGTCGGGCGCCGAGCCGTGCACCGGTTCAAAGAGCGACGGAAATTTGCGCTCGGGGTTGATATTGGCCGACGGAGCAATCGCGATGGTTCCGGTGCAGGCCGGGCCGAGGTCGGAGAGGATGTCGCCGAACAGATTGCTCGCCACCACCACGTCGAACCAGTGCGGGTTACGCACGAAATGCGCGCTCAGGATGTCGATATGGAACTTCTTGACCGCCACATCGGGATAGGCCGCCGACACCGCCTCGACCCGCTCGTCCCAGTAGGGCATCGAAATGAAGATGCCGTTCGACTTGGTGGCGGACGTGAGTTGCTTCTTGCGCTTTTTGGCCAGCTCGAAAGCAAATCGGATGATCCGGTCGGTGCCATGGCGGGTAAAGACCGATTCCTGGAGGACTACTTCACGGTCGGTGCCCGGAAACGCGCGACCGCCGATCGAGCTGTATTCACCCTCGGTGTTTTCGCGCACCACATAGAAATCAATGTCGCCCGGCTTGCGCCCGACCAGCGGACACGGCACCCCCGCAATCAGGCGCACCGGGCGCAGATTGACGTACTGGTCGAATTCGCGCCGAAACAGCAGCAGCGAGCCCCAGAGCGAAATATGGTCGGGCACCTTCTCGGGCCAGCCGACCGCGCCGAAATAGATCGCATCATGGCCGCCGATCCGGTCTTTCCAGTCGGCCGGCATCATGGTGCCGTGGCGCGCGTAGTAGTCGCAGCTTGCAAAATCGAAGTGATCGAAGGCCAGGTCGATACCGAAGCGGCTCGCCGCAATCTCGAGGACCCGCAGGCCCTCGGGCACGACTTCATTGCCGATGCCGTCACCCGGAATCACCGCGATCTTGTGTGCTGTCATGTCATTTGCTCCTGGTCGAAGGCCGTGCGCCGGCCCTGCTGAAAACGGGACGAAGCCCTTGCCGCCGGCTCAGGCAATCGGCTCAGGCAAAAAAAGCGTCGAAGCCTTCGAGCGGGCCATATCGACTGCCGTCGACCAGCATCCGGGTCGGCCCGGGCATGGCTCGCTGTGCGACCGGATGCGCCGGATCGCCCGGATAACAGATCATCCGGCCGTGCTCGGTGTCGATCGGCTCGGGGCGGATGATCGGCGGCGGGCGCCCGGCGGCATCGCGCATCACCTGATCGACATCGGCAAACCGCGACAGATGGGCAAGCGTCATGATCTGCGGCCCGGCCATCTCGATTTCACTGGCCCAGTAGCGAACCAGCGCATCGCGGGGCGCAAGCCACTTGGCCGACACCACTTCGCGGGCATCGGTACTGATTCTCTGGCCGGCAGGCAGGCGGGCGACGAAGAAGCGGGTATCGAAGCGACGACGCATCATCGACGAGGTTTTCGGCGTCACCCATCGCGACCAGGGCTGCATCGCCTGCGCATCGAGACGAAGATCGAGGATCTGCAGAATCTCGGAAAACGCGCGGCCTTCGTGCCGCATGGCACGCGCCCGCGCAGCGAGCGTTTCATCGGCGCCCGGCACCAGCAGCAGACCCGACTCTTCAAAGGCTTCGCGCACCGCTGCCAGGAACAGCGCCGACGACTCGATGGCGTCGAGTTCGGGCTCGCCCAGACGGGCGTGAAGGGTGCTCAGTTCGGCGTCGAAGCGGCGCAGCGAGGCTTCGAGCGAATCGTCGGCATCGAGCTTGCCGCCCGGAAAGACATGGGCGCCTGAGAGCACATTGTCTTCGCGGGGCCGCTCGAGCAGCAGCACCTGCAGGCCCTCGGGCGCATCACGCAGCAGCACGAGGCTGGCGGCGGGACGCGGCGGGGAGGTCATATCGGGTGCGCCTGAAGGCGGCTTGGCGGGTGCGCCGACAGGCGGCTTGGCGGACGAATTCATCCGGCCGATGTTACCAGTGACTCAGTCCCTCGCCGACTGTCCGATCTTGAATCCGGCCACGAGCATATGCAGATCATGGCCGCTCGAGTCGAGCGACGCGGTCGCGGCCGCCACTTCCTCAACCAGCGCGGCATTGCTCTGCGTGACCGCCGACAGCTGCGTGAGGGCATCGTTGACTTCGCCCACGCGGTCGCGCTGCTCGCGCGAACCGGTCAGGACCCGCCCCATCGCATCAGCCACCGAACTGGCTGTCCCGACGGTGTTGGCGACACGCTTGCCGGCCTGCACGGCGAGTTTCGAGCCGAGCTCGATGTCCGAGGTCGAGCGTGCGACGATGCCCTTGATCTGCTGCGCGGCTTCGGCGCTGCGCTGTGCCAGCGACCTGACTTCCTGCGCCACCACCGCAAAACCGCGACCCATCTCGCCGGCGCGAGCCGCCTCGACCGAGGCATTGAGCGCAAGGATATTGGTCTGGAAGGCGATGCCGTCGATGAGACCAACGATTTCGGTGATCTGCCGGCTCTGCGCATGCAGCGATGTCATGCGGTCGACCAGACCATTGACCGTACCTTCGCTTTCGCGCACCGATCCGACCAGATCGCCCATCGCGCGATCGGCATGACTGAGCGCATCGACATTGTCGGCAACCTGCACGCTCACCGCCTGCATGTTTACCGTCAGGGCATCGAGCGACGCCACGCTGCGCTCGGTGCGCGACGACAGATCGAGATTGCCATTGGCAATTTCTCGGGCCGAATACGACACTTCCTGCGCCCGATCATGAACCGCGCGCATGGCGTCGCTCATGGCCTGCAGCGATTCGCGCAATCGGTTCAGCGCCATGGCCACCTCATCCTGACCCCAGGGGGTCGGGCGCGCACTGAAGTCGCCATCGGCCAGCCTGACGATGTGATCGCCAAGCAGCCGCAGGCCACCCTGCAGCACCGCGTACATGGCAGACAGCAGATAAAGCGCCGGCAGGAGCGAGGCCAGCGCGATGATCAGGCGGATATAGCGTTCCGACTGCAGCCGCTCGACGCGTGACTTCAGCAGATTGTCGAGCGAACTCAGACAGGCGTCGTTGAGGGTGATGGCGGCCTCGAATGCCGCGCTCGAATCGCTCCACCATTGGGTTGCGGGCGGCGCGGCGACATTGCCCTGCACTCGGGCATCGACCGCAGCCAACTGCGAGGCAATCGGCGCATGGCGCGCGGTCAAGCCCAGCGGCTGCGCCAGATCGGGGGTATTCGAGATGGCACGGCTCAAGCCGGCACGCTGGCGTTCAATGCCGAGCCGCGCAATTTCGGCGGGCGCCGCCAGGGCTCGCGCAACCATGGCCTCGTTGGCGTTCGCCGGCAAGGCTGCCCCAGCCTGACGCAGACGCGACAGGGCATCGACAATGCCCGGCCCGTCGATGACCGCTGCCTGCATCAGATAGAAAGAATCGAGATCAGGATCGAGAACCAGGCCCGACGAGTCACCGACATGCGAGCCGGCCGCAAGCAGCGCGGCGATCAGCTCATCGTAAGCCGCCCGCACTCTGGTCGGCGGCACCGATGCACCCGACTCGGGCAAGGCCGCAAGGGCGCGTCGGATGTCGGCGAGCGGCTTTTCAGCCGCCAGCAGACTGCCGGCTTCGCGATCGACTTCTGCCAGGCGATCGACCGCCAGCTTGATCCGTGCATTGCCCGAGGCAAGATCGGCCGCTGGCGATGCGTTGGCGGTCAGGCTGCGAACCGCCAGGGCGCGCTGCTCCTGCGCCGCGGTGATCGCCGGCGACAGCGCCTGCAACCAGGCGACGCCGTCGCGCTCCTGTGCAGCAAAATCGATCTGCGCGCCCGCATTGATCCAGTAGAACTGCCCCAGCAGGCCGAGTGGCACCAGGAATGCCAGCACGACCAGCGTCACTTTCATGGGCAATTTCAGCACTCGCATCAGGCGAACGCCCGGCGTCATCAGGCCCTGATAGCCAAACAGGCCAGGCCTGGCACCCTCTTTTGCAACAGACATGTCTGCCCTTTCCCGATTGTTCGGGGATTCCTTATTGCGGTCAGGGTCGCACCTGTCGGCCTGGCGGTATCGTCTGAATAAAGCGGGATTCACCCCTGATTTATGCTCTAACCGGGCTCAGGGGCTCATGCCGTGCCGTGCGCAGACCATGCCCGGGCCAAGCTACTGCAACAGCTTGTAACCGCCGAGCAAATGACAGTAGACTCGGCAACTCTGAGCCGAACGGACGTTCGTCGACCGATGGCCGGTCGATTTTCGACCTATTTTCGACCGATCGTCGGCCTTCCCCCAGCCCTCACTCCCGGATCAAACACCATGAAAAAGACGTGGTTCCAGCGTATCGCCGCGACAGCACTGCTGGCAGCGCCCGCACTGCTGCCCCTGTCGGCTTCGGCCGGCACGACCATCGACGCCATCAAGGCCAAAGGCGCCCTGCGGTGCGGCGTGAACACCGGCCTGCTCGGTTTTTCTGCGCCTGACTCGACCGGGCACTGGAACGGCCTGGACGCAGACTTCTGCCGCGCGGTGGCCACGGTCATCCTCGGCGACCCCAACAAGGTCCAGTTCGTTCCGACCAACGCCCAGAACCGCTTTACCGCCCTGCAGTCCGGCGAAGTCGACATGCTGGCACGCAACACCACCTGGACATCCTCGCGCGACGCGACCATGGGTTCGGTCTTCGCCGGCACGCTGTTCTATGACGGCCAGGGCTTCATGGTGAAAAAGTCGTCCAAGATCACCAAGGCCTCGCAGCTCAACGGCGCGACCGTCTGCGTGCAGCCTGGCACCACCACCGAGCTGAACCTGTCCGACTACTTCCGCGTCAAGAAGATGACCTTCAAGCCGGTGGTCATCGCCGAACTGAACCAGGTCGAGCAGGCCTTCTTTGCTGGTCGCTGCGACGTCTACACCACCGACAAGTCGGGCCTGGCCGCCACCCGCCT
>CAIKZV010000632.1 GCA_903831925.1 uncultured Burkholderiales bacterium | reverse complement strand
GCCGTCCATCACATGCTTGCTGGTGTCGTAGAGGTTGGGCGACCCGGGGTGTTTGAGCTCGGGCGTTCCCCAGCAAGGCCAGGGCAGACCGAAGTAGTCACCATCCAGCGAGTAACCGGTCTCCTTGTCGATGCCGCCCTTGGCCTTGAGCGTCTTGACGTCGAAGACGTTCATGTTGCGCATGTGGGCCTTGAGCCGCTCCGGGCTCTGGCCGGTGTAGCCAATCGTCCAGACGCTGCGGTTGATCTCGCGCAGGATCGACTCGGGCTCGGGTTCGAGCATCCCGGCCTTGGCCGGCACCATCTTGTAGTTCTTGACCAGTTCCTTGTCGAAGCCCAGCTTCTGGGCCAGCTGGAACATGATCATGTGGTCGGTGCGCGACTCCCACAGCGGCTCGATCACCTTCTCACGCCACTGGATCGAGCGGTTCGACGCGGTGACCGACCCGCTGGTCTCGAACTGCGTGGCTGCGGGCAGCAGGTAGACGGCGCGGTTCGGATTCTGGTCTTCGGCCTTGCCGGTGACCGGGGGCATCGCCGCCATCGCTGCGGTGGCCGACGGGAAGGGGTCGATCACGACCAGCAGGTCGAGCTTGTCCATCGCTTTCTTCATCTCGAGGCCGCGGCTCTGCGAGTTCGGCGCATGGCCCCAGAAGAACAGACCGCGCAGGTTGCTTTCCTGGTCGATCAACTCGTTCTTCTCGAGCACGCCGTCGATCCAGCGCGACACCGTCATGCCCGGCTTGCCCATCATGCCGGGCGCGTACTGCTTCTTGATCCATTCGAAGTCGACGCCCCAGGCTTTGGCGAAATGCTTCCACGAGCCTTCAAGCAGGCCGTAGTAGCCGGGCAGGCTGTCGGGGTTCGGGCCGACGTCGGTCGCACCCTGGACGTTGTCGTGGCCACGGAAGATGTTGGTGCCGCCGCCGCTCTTGCCGACGTTGCCCAGCGCGAGTTGCAACAGGCAGGAGGCACGCACGATCGCGTTGCCGATGGTGTGCTGCGTCTGACCCATGCACCAGACAATGGTGCTCGGGCGGTTCTCGGCCATGGTCTTGGCGACCTTGTAGCAGGTCGCCTCATCGACGCCGCAGGCCTCTTCGACCTTGTCCGGCGTCCACTTGCTCAGGCATTCCTCGCGCACCTTGTCCATGCCGTAGACCCGGTCGGCGATGTACTTCTTGTCCTCCCAGCCGTTCTTGAAGATGTGGTGCATCACGCCAAACAGGAATGGGATGTCCGAACCCGAGCGGATGCGAACGTAGTCGTCCGCCTTGGCTGCCGTGCGCGTGAATCGCGGGTCGACCACGATCATCTTGCAGCCGTTTTCCTTGGCGTGCAGCATGTGCAGCATCGACACCGGATGGGCTTCGGCTGCATTGCTGCCGATGTACAACGCAGCTTTCGAGTTCTGCATGTCGTTGTAGGAGTTGGTCATCGCGCCATACCCCCAGGTGTTGGCCACGCCGGCCACCGTGGTGGAGTGGCAGATGCGTGCCTGGTGGTCGGTGTTGTTGCTGCCCCAGAAGCTCATCCACTTGCGCAGCAGGTAGGCCTGCTCGTTGTTGTGCTTGCTCGAACCCACGACAAAGACCGAATCCGGGCCGCTCTGCTTGCGCAATTCGAGCATCTTGGCGCTGATTTCGTTCAAGGCCTGGTCCCAGGAGATGCGCTCGTACTTGCCGCCGACCAGCTTCATCGGGTATTTCAGCCGGTACTCGCCGTGTCCGTGCTCGCGCAGTGCCGCGCCCTTGGCGCAATG
>CAIKZV010000631.1 GCA_903831925.1 uncultured Burkholderiales bacterium | reverse complement strand
TCAGAACACGCCCCCAGTGCCGTTTACGCCTGGCACCGAGGTCAGCGGCATCGTGATCGAATGCGGCGCGAAGGTCAGCCGATTTCGCCCGGGTGATCGGGTGGCTGCGAGCGTGCGCAACGGCGGCTTTGCCGAGCAGGCGGTCGCCCCGGAGCGCACTGTCTACGTGCTGCCTGATGCCATCGACTTCGACGCGGCAGTTCAGTTCCCCACGATCTATGCCACCGCTTATGCCGGTCTGGTCTGGCGCGCCCGCGCGCTGGCTGGCGAAACGGTTCTGATTCATGGCGCGGCAGGCGGCAGCGGACTGGCCGCCATCGAAATCGCGAAATGCCTGGGCGCGCGCGTGATCGCCTCGGTCAGCACTGCGCTCAAGGCCGAAGCGTGCCTGCGTCACGGGGCAGACGTCGTCATCAACCATCGCGAGCAGTCTATCCGCGAGCGCGTGCTCGCTCTGACCGATGGCCGAGGCGCCGAGGTGATCTTCGATCCGGTGGGCGGCGAAGCCTTCGACGAATCGCTTCGGTGCATCGCACCCGAAGGCCGACTGATCACGATGGGCTTTGCCAGCGGCACTATTCCTCGCGTGCCGGCCAACATCCTGCTGGTCAAGAATTTCGATGTGATCGGGCTCTATTGGGGCTATTACCTGGGATGGTCAAAACAGGCCGCCCATCCCCGCGAGGAGGCTCGAGTGAGAGCGGCAATGGCCGAGCTCTTTGCCTGGTGCGAGCAGGGTCGCCTGCGGCCCGAAACCTTAGGCCGCTATCGACTCGACGACTGGCGTGCCGCACTCGATATCCTGGCGACACGCGAGGTGATCGGGCGGGTGGTGATCAATCCGGTCGCATCGACGCCTGAGGGTCGATCGCGCTAGCGGCCAAGAGCAGTCGTTCGCGTCTGGGCGCCGCTGCGCCATCATTGCGCCCCTTTTCTTGCGGGGCACACATGCAGATGGAAATCGCGCAATCGACGCCAACGGCACGCAGCGTCGCTGCCCTTGTGCAGGCTCGCTATGGACTTGGTGAAGTCATCGAGAGTGAATGCCTGAGGCGAAGTTTCAATCAGGTCTATCGATTGGGGTTTGCAAGTGGGCAGCGCGCTGTAGCAAAAATCTGCGCCGAGCGGCCACGAGGCAGGCCGAATGTGGCGTTCGAGGCTGCTGCACTCGAGCACTGGGCCCGCATCGGCTGCCAGGTTTCTCGTTGCGTGACAACAGCGGCGGGCGAGGTGGCCATAGAGGTGCCGTTGCCGGAGGTTTCTCGCGATGAATCCGAAGGGTCGGCCGTCGCAACCCGACCCGAAGCGGAAGTCAGCCTGAGCGGATGAGTTGCCCTCAAGCCGTCGCTCAACATCGAAGTTGAGCCGCGAGCGACGGCTGGGCACGGAATGCTCAGCATGAAATGGGGGGCTGAAGTGACCAGCCATTGCGAGTCGGCTCGAACGCCGGGTTAGCCCGCAGCACCTTGACCGACGCAGAAGATTGGAACCAAAATGGAACCAAAATGGATCCATAATGGTTTCATTATGGATGGAGAATGCCGTGCCCACAACTTTGACACTGAAGAACATTCCTGACGCCGTGTATGACCGACTGAAGCTTGCTGCAGAATTGAACCGCCGGAGCCTGAACAGCGAGGCCATCGTGTGCCTTG
>CAIKZV010000630.1 GCA_903831925.1 uncultured Burkholderiales bacterium | reverse complement strand
GTCACTCCTTCAAGCGTGGCGATGATCGGAGCCGGGTTTTCCGGGCCTGCCCTGACCTGCTCCCTGACCAAAAAGCGCCCTTCGATGCCGCAGTACCAGACAGCAAATTCTCCACAGCGCTCTTCGGCCCCCCCCCGTCTTGCCGCGATAAGCGCTCGCCTTGCCTGATGTGCCTGACGTTTCGCCCCCTGCCAACTTGCCCACTACCAAGGAATCCCAAATGAATCTGCCCGTTTCCCGTCGTGTCTTCGTGATGAGCCTTGCTGCTTGCGGCGCATCGCTTGCGACCGGTGCCAACGCACAAACCATGGTCGATGAAAAGGACGCGCAGGCTGGCGCGCTCGGCTATGCCGCAGAGGCCAGCCGCGTCGACTCGAAGAAATACGCGAAGTACGCCGCCGGCCAGAACTGCGCCAGCTGCGCGCTGTACCAGGGCAAAGCCGGCGACAAGGCGGGTGGCTGCCCGCTGTTCGCCGGCAAACAGGTTGCCGCCGCAGGCTGGTGCAGCGCCTGGGCCAAGAAAGGCTGATCGAGCGCGATATGGCTTTCACCGGCGACGAACGACCGTCACTGACCGTGCTCTACGACGGCGCCTGCCCCCTGTGTCGGCGCGAGATCAGTGTCTACCGTGGTCTGGGCCCACTGAGCCCGGATACGCCGGTGTGTTTTACCGATGTCAGCGAGGTCGGTTCGCCATTGCCTGCCGGCACCACTCGCGACGGTCTCCTGGCGCGCTTCCATGTACAAAGCCCGGACGGCCGCCTGCTGAGCGGCGCGCAGGCCTTTCTGGCCCTGTGGGCGGCCCTGCCGGGCTGGCGCTGGCTGGCCCGCCTGGGGCGGCTGCCCGGAATGGCCTGGATGATGGAGCAGGTCTATTGCCTTTTCCTGCGTTGCCGTCCGCAACTGCAGCGCCTGGCCCGTCGTTTCGATCGACCCGGCGCCCACCCTCAGACAACAGGAACCTTCCGTGAAAAATGACGAACGCTGCTGCGGCAGCGGTACCTGCATCATCGATGCCACGGGCTGCTGCTGGTGTGGCCAGCAGTGGGACGGCGAGAAGATGGTTCAAAAGCCGCTGGCAAAACCGCTCGAGCCCGAGGCCGTGCCCGCTCTTTCTGAACCGCGCTCCCCAGGGGCCAGCCGCAGCGAGCCCCGGCGCGATCGCTGACATCTCCGGTCCCTGGACACCGCGCCCGAGCGGCTCGATCATCCGCATCGCTGCGAGGCGCACACTCAGCTCACAACGATACGACGAACGACACCATGACCTCTGCACTTCGATACACAGCCGCCGCCCGCTGGCTGCATTGGCTCACCGCAGTGCTGATGGTCGTCGTGATCACAGCCGGACTGTGGATCGTGTATGCCGAACCCAAAGACGAAGCCTTCAAGTTTCGTCTGTACAACATTCATGAAAGCGTCGGCGTCATCGTGTTCGCACTGACGATCGCCAGGCTGCTGAACCGCTGGCGCAATCCGCCGCCGCCTTTGTCGCCCGACACGCCGGCACTGATTCAGCGATGCGCGCTGGTGACGCATCTCTCTCTGTATGCGCTGCTGTTGCTGATGCCAGCCATCGGCTTTCTGGCCACCAATGCCTGGGGCTTCCCACTGAGACTCTTCGATCTGATCCCACTGCCTTCGCCGATCGGCAAGGACGAGGCCCTGGCCAGGACGCTGTCCTTCCTGCACGGATGCGGCGCCGTCGCGATCGGTACGCTGATCGCAGCGCATCTCGCCGGCGCCGCGCATCACACCTTCATCCGCCGCGACGGCCTCCTCAAGCGGATGACCTGAATGCGGCTGTCGATGATGTCGATGCGCTGGCGACGGCGTGGTTTTGCAGCGCTCGTGATCACCAGTTCGGCGGGCCTGTTCTGGTTGATGGCCCGGACGCTGTCGACAAGTGACCCGGATCCGATTGGCATCGCCATGCTCGGGCTGTTCGCGCTGACACTCCCCTGGACGGCCATTGGCTTCTGGAACGCCGTCATCGGTTTTTCACTCATGCATCTCAGCCGCGACCCGGTATCGGTGGTTGCACCCGACCTTCATCTCGACGGGGGTGACGATCCGATCCTCAGCTCGACCGCCCTGCTGATCTGCATTCGCAACGAGGACACGCAACTCATCCGGCGAAATCTCGAATGGATGCTCGACGCTCTGGTCGCCACAGGACAGGCGCAACACTTTCATCTCTACATGCTGAGCGACAGCAATCAGCCCGAGATCGCCGCCACCGAGGCGCAGGCTGCAGCCGCCCTGTCGCAACGCTTCGGATCAGCCCTTGAGATCACCTACCGACAGCGCGAGTACAGCGAAGGCTTCAAGGCGGGCAATCTGCGCGAGTTCTGCGGGCGGTGGGGGCATCGACATGCCTTCGCGATCGTCCTCGATGCCGACAGCCTGATGACGCCGCAATCGATGCTGCGGCTCGTGCGAATCATGCAGCGACGCCCACAGATCGGCATCGTTCAGACCCTGGTCACCGGCCTGCCGAGCGCGAGTCCGTTTGCCCGCATTTTCCAGTTCGGCATGCGGCTTGGCATGCGGTCTTACACGCTCGGATCGGCCTTCTGGCAGGGCGACTGCGGGCCCTACTGGGGGCACAACGCGATTTTGCGGATGGCCCCTTTCATCGCGCACTGCGGGTTGCCGATGCTCCCCGGCAAGCCCCCGCTGGGCGGGCATATCCTGAGCCATGATCAGGTTGAAGCGGTGTTGATGCGCCGCGCGGGCTTCGAGGTGCGCGTCCTGCCGATCGAAGACGGCAGCTGGGAGGAAAACCCGCCGACCCTGCCCGAATTCATCCGGCGCGATCTGCGTTGGTGCCAGGGCAATATGCAGTATTTCAAGCTGCTGGGATTGCCGGGGCTGTTGCCGGTCAGCCGCTGCCAACTCCTGCTCGCGATTGCCATGTATCTCGGCTCGCTCGCCTGGCTCAGCCTGATCGTGCTCGGTCTGCTGCGTCAGGAGCCGATCCGCACTGATGCCGGTCTGGTGCTGTTCGGGATCATCATGATCATGAGCTTTGCGCCCAAGATCGCGACGCTTGCCGATGTCCTGCTGCGCCCCGGACTGCGTGCCGCCTATGGCGGCGGGCTGCGCATCGCGGGCAGTGCGCTGCTCGAGATCATGCTGACCATGCTCGTGGCACCGATCTCGGCGGTGGCGGTGAGTCTGTTCATCCTGGGGCTGCCGTTTGGCCGGCGCGTCGGCTGGACGTCCCAGCAGCGCGAGGCCCACGGCCTGCCGCTGTCGGATGCAGTGCGGTGCCTGTGGCCCCAGACCCTGCTGGGGCTGGGGCTTGCCGTGGGCACCTGGTACGCGCCTGCGGTCAGCATCTGGTTTGCCTTGCCGGTGATCGCCGGGCTGCTGCTCGGCGTGCCGCTTGCCATGCTGAGTGCATCACCGCGCCTTGGTCGCAAAATGGCGCAATCAGGCCTGTGCCGCACACCCGAAGAAGCCTGGCCGCAGTCTGCTTTGGGCACCACCGGCTCGGCCGTCGGGACACCGCACGGCGCAGTGGCATCGCCAGCCAGCCTGTTCGCAGGCCGGGCAGACCCCACAATCGGGTCCCGAACTTGAGCTTTCTGCCCTTGAAGAACCCAGCGGTGACCACAGCCTGGCGCAGTCTTGCGCTCTCGATGGCGCTGCTGGCCGCGGGCTGTGCTGCGATCAGTGGAACATCATCGACCACCGTCGCCGCCTCGGTTGCGACCTCTGTCGATTTCGTCAATGACAGTCGGCCCACGCGGTGCGCCGAAGAAGACAATGTGTACGTGAAGCTCACCGGCCCGGCGATCAGTACCTTCCGTATTCGTGCCGAGCATCCACCCTACCTTGCCGACATTACGACAGACCTCACCGCGCCCGACTTTACCGCCTGCGACATGTCGAATGATCCGAGCTTCGCCTTCGAGCCGCGCACCACGGTCCTGTATGAGGATGCGTCGATCCGGCTGGTGGGCCACCGCTTCAGTTCTTTCTGGCGCCCGGAGGTGGTCGATTTCAAGGTCGGCACCCGACACGAGCCTGGGCTGCATCTGGTGCAGTTGCTGCGCCGGGGCATTGCGCCCGGCGTGACGGCCAACCGGCCGCGCGTGTCGCCCACGGGTCGTGACGCCGGCAACGAACTCGAAATCCTGGTCGTCTATCCGGCCGACGGCTATTGGCGAGCCAAGCCCCTGCCTCCGGTGTTTCTGGATGACACCGCCTACGGCAGTTCATTTCTGATCGGACCGATTGCCGAAGACGGACGCCCTTATGTCGCGATCCGCGAGATCGAATTCGAGCCGGCCACGCAGACCTTCCGACTGCATTTTCGCAACGGCACCAGAGGCACGCTGACCGTCGCCGAGGCAACCCGCAGCGGCATCGATCTGGCTATCACGCTCGATACGCCGCTGCCCGCCGACCAGCCGTTTGCGGCCCTGCGATCGATGTTCGTGACCACGCGGCAGGCCGATGTCGCGGTCGCAGTCTGGCCGCAGACCCAGCCCGCGCAAAGCGCGCAGGCACCGATCATGGACGTCACACGGATCCGGGCACCGGCGGCCCGCTTCGGGCGCATCGAGCCATCGACCCATAATCTCAGCGCACCGGACATGGTCTTCGATCGCTTTTCATCCGGCTATGCCATAAGGAACCGTGACAGATAACGCCTCCCCGAGCAGCATGGCCACGCTCAACGAACCACCGGTTGACGACAGCATCGAGTGGCAGGCGCTGCTCGCCCGGGCAGCCGGTGCGCAGGCGCCGCATGAGCCCTTGCCACTCACGCCTGCCTCACCGCTGCAGGCGCTTTACCGGCCGCTGTGCGATGCGCGCCGCGCGGGGCCGTTCGTGGTGGGCCATCTTGCCCAAAGCCTCGATGGGCGGATCGCCACCTTGTGCGGCATGTCGCGCTGGCTCAGCGGCGCCGAGAACCTGCTCCACACCCACCGGATGCGCGCGCTGTGCGAGGCGGTGGTGGTCGGTGTCACAACCGTCTTGCTTGACGACCCTCAACTGACCGTGCGCCGCTGCATCGGACCGAATCCAGTGCGGGTCGTCATCGACCCCGATCGCCGACTTGACGGCAGCCAGCGTCTGTTTCGCGATGAGTCTGCCCCAACGCTGCTGCTGTGCGGCGCCGATCGCGCCGGCAAGGGCGAGCGGCTCGGCAATGCCGAAGTGGTGCCGGTCGTACGCGGCGAATGCGGGCTGAGTCCGCACGAGATCTGCCGCGTGCTCGCCTTGCGCGGGCTGGGCAGCCTGCTGATTGAAGGCGGCGGGGTCACGGTCTCGCGTTTTCTGGCGGCAGGTGCTCTGAACCGACTGCAGATCACCATTGCCCCGGTCATCCTGGGTTCGGGCCGCCCGGCGATCATGCTGCCGACGATCACCGATCTGAGCAACAGTCTGCGGCCCCGCACCCGGCGGGTGATGATGGGCGCGGACGTCATGATCGAGTGCGATTTCGATGTCTGATCGGCTGGCCCGGGCCTTCTGGATCATCGAGGCCGGACAGGGCGAAATCCGCGAAGAAGTGCTGCCGGTTCCTGGTCAGGATCAGCTTCTGGTCAGCGCGCGGCGCAGCGGCATCAGCCGCGGCACCGAAAGCCTGGTTTTCAAGGGTCTGGTGCCATCGAGCCAGTGGCAGGCGATGCGCTGCCCGTTTCAGGTCGGCGTGTTTCCAGGCCCGCTGAAATATGGCTATGCCTCGGTCGGGCAGATCGATGCCGGACCCGACGCGCTGCTCGGCAGGCGGGTGTTTTGCCTGTATCCGCATCAGAGTGCCTACGTCGTGCCGATCGGCGCCGTGACCGTTTTGCCCGACGATGTTCCGGATACCCGGGCCGTGCTGGCGGCCAACATGGAGACCGCGGTCAACGGACTCTGGGACGCCGCGCCACGACTCGGAGACCGCATCAGCGTGGTCGGTGCCGGTGTGGTCGGGGCACTGGTGGCAGCGCTCGCAGCACGCATCCCGGGTGTGGAGGTCGAACTGGTCGATCCCGACCCGGGCCGCGCAGACCTCGCGGCAGCGCTGGGCTGCGCATTTGCGCTGCCGTCCACAGCCGGTGGCGAGCGCGACATCGTCGTTCATGCCAGCGGCCAGCCCGCCGGGCTTGAGACGGCGCTCGGGCTGGCCGGCTTTGAGGCGACCGTGCTCGAGATGAGCTGGTATGGCGCGCGGATGGTGCCGGCGCCCCTTGGCGAAGCGTTTCACAGCCGTCGACTGACACTGCGCTCATCGCAGGTCGGTGCGGTGGCCACCGCACAGCGCGCGCGATGGGACTTCAAGCGTCGCATGAGGCTTGCGGTCTCACTCTTGGCCGACCCGGTTTTCGACGTCCTGCTGACCGGCCAGAGCACGCTGGATGAGTTGCCCGCCACCCTGTCTCGGCTAGCCGACCGACCCGATGGCACGCTGTGCCACAGCGTGATCTATCGCTGATTCTGCCACCCGCTCACTGACACTGCCGGAGTCCTTTCACCATGTACAGCCTCGCCGTATCCGACCACATCATGATTGCCCACAGCTTCACCGGCGAGATCTTCGGTCCGGCGCAAAAGCTGCACGGCGCGACCTATGGCGTGGAGGTCGAGTTCCGGCGCGAGCAGCTCGACGCCAATGGGCTGGTCTGCGACATCGGTCTGGCGTTGACCGTGCTGCATGAGGTGCTCGCCGATCTGAACTTCAAGAACCTCGACGAGCTGCCCGAACTTCGTGGGCACAACACCACGACCGAATTCATGGCCGGCGAGATCTTTCGCCGCATGAAGACCCAGATCGAGGCGGGCAAAATCGGCCCCGGCACGGCCAACACGCTGGCGTCAATGCGGGTCGTGCTGCGCGAGTCGCCGCTCGCCTGGGCTGCCTTCGAAGGTTCGCTTCGTTGACGGCATTCACGCTGATTGTTCCGGGCGCTCTCGACCAGTTCACCGGCGGCTACCTCTTCGATCGGCACATCGTCGATGGTCTGCATGCAATCGGGCGGGCCGTCGCGGTGATCGAGCTGCCCGGCGAATTTCCTTGTGCCGACGAGACGGCGCGCACAGCCGCAGCCGCTGCACTGGCCAGCCTGCCATCGGGTCACACCGTGGTGATCGACGGTCTTGCCCTGCCGGCCTTTGCGCAGTGCCTGAACGCCCACACCGGGCATCTGTCGATCGTCGGCTTCGTGCATCACCCACTTGCGCTCGAGACCGGCTTGCCGGCGCAGACTGCGCAGGCCTATGCCCTGATCGAGCACCGTCTGTGGCCGCTGATGCGTGGCCTGCTGTGCCCCAGTGCTCATACCGCGGCCGCAATCATCGCGACCGGTGTTCCCGGCGATCGGGTGCGGGTCACGCCACCCGGCACGCGAGTGCCCTGCCCTTCTGTGGCCGCAACCGACGCCCCCCAGGCAGACCGATCGCGACCACTCCAATTGCTTGCGGTGGGGACAGTCACGCAGCGCAAGGGCCACCATCTGCTGATCGAGGCCCTGTCGCGGCTGCGGGAACTCGACTGGCATCTGACATGCATCGGCAGCCTCACGCGCGACCCGGCATGTGCCCGGGCGCTGCTCGACGCCATCAATGCCCATGGCCTTCACCGGCGCGTGACGCTCGCCGGTGAAGTGTCAGCGCAGCAGCTCGATGCCGCCTATCGGGAGGCTGATGTGTTCGCACTGGCCTCGCACCACGAAGGCTATGGGATGGTCTATGCCGAGGCACTGGCCTATCACCTGCCGATTGTCGCAACCACTGCGGGCGCGATCCCGGCGACGGTGTCTGCCGATGCGGCGGTGCTGGTTGCGCCAGGCGATGTCGCTGCGCTCACGGATGCCTTGCGCCTGGTCCTCACCGATGGCGCCCTTCGTGAAGGTCTTGCTGCCGGCGCCGCGCGGGCCGCGCAAGACTTGTCCGACTGGCCGACGGCCGTGCATCGCTGGGTGAAGGCCCTTGATGAGCTGATTGATGAACCAGCTGATGGACCATCTGATGGACCATCAGATGG